>CAZLGY010000032.1:0-15763 GCA_964559165.1 uncultured Chryseobacterium sp. | reverse complement strand
CGAGTAGTGGTAGCCGATCTGGTACTGGTACCAGAACGTACTGAGCACGTTGACCAACAGCAATATCACGCTGCGTTTCCCGCAGGCCTCCGTATCGCTCGAAGGCGAGAACCGTGTCCTGCTCAACGAGATCTTCGAGCAATTGGCGCGGTCGCCACAGGACCGTGTACTGATCACCGGCTACACCGATCGCCTGGGCGATCCCACCGTGAATTTGCGATTGAGCGAACGTCGCGCCAAGGCCGTTCGTGATCATCTCCTGCAACGGGGCATCACGCCGGACCGTTTGCTGGTGAACTATTACGGCGATAGCCGCAGCACGGGACCGGACCCCAGCGAGCGCAGGGTGGAGGTCGAATGGTTGCGTTAGGGCGGGTCGGATGATGGCCACCCGCGGGCCCTGCACCGTTTTCATGGACCAACGTTCACCTGCGCCACAGTCCGCAGCAGCAATTCCTGCATGGGGGCTGTCCGGGCGTTCATCATGGGTTAACCGGTCGGTCTAACCAATTGGTTAATATTGCGGCACCATGCCCATCGTGCAGCAGGAGCCCGGTACCGAGGAACGCATCCTTGACGCAGCCCGGCGGGTGTTCATCCGCAAGGGCATGTCCGGTGCGCGCATGCAGGAGGTGGCCGATGAGGCCGGTATCAACAAGGCGCTCCTGCACTATTACTTCCGCGACAAGCAGCGACTGTTCGAGGGGGTGTTCAAGGGGAGTGCGGAGAAGCAGTTCAGCTGCATCTGGAACTCCCTCACCGGGTGCAGTGACCTGTTCGATGCCATCGCGTGTTTCGTGGAGGCTTACATGGAACGCATGCTCGAGGATCCCTACCTGCCGCTTTTCATCGTGCAGGAGATGAACCGGGATCCGGATGGATTGCGATCCTTCATTGACCGCGGCCAGGCCAGTCGGCAGCACTTCATCCACCTGGTGGAGGAGGCCCGCAGGAACGGGCTTGTCAACGACATCGATCCGCGCGAACTGCTGGTGAACATGATGTCCCTCTGCGCGCATCCCTTTGTGGCCCGTGCCATGCTCACCCATATCCACGGCATGAACGATGAGTCCTTCCGGCGCATGATCCAGAAGCGGCGCAAGACCGTCCCCGAATTCATCATCCGATCCATCCGCGCATGAACGACCTGTTCAAACGTCGCCTCACCATCGTTCTGGGCCTGCTCCTCATCGTGGGAGGCATCGGCACCTGCCGCAAGCTGGCTGGCAGCAAGACCTCTCCACCGCGCAACGAGCCTCCGACGCAGGCCCGCGCTGTGCGCACCATCGACGCCAGGAACGGTCCTGTGCGACTGAGCATCCCCATCACCGGACGCCTGCGCGCGATGGACCGCATGCTCATCACGGCGGAGGTGGGTGGTGCGATACAGCGGACCGGCAGGTCCTTCAGGGAGGGGGTGTCCTTCAGGCAGGGTGAAGTGCTCTTCCGATTGGACGATGGCGAGGTACGCGCCCAGATAAACGCCCAGCAGAGCGCCTTCCTCCGCACACTGGTGCAACTGGTGCCTGACCTTCGGATCGACATGCCGGAGGCAGCCGCCAGGTGGGACGCCTACCTCAAGCGCGTCACCGTTGATGGCCCGTTGCCTGAGCTGCCCCCACCGGCCACCGACCAGGAGCGCAACTACCTCGCCGGCCGTGGGTTGCTCGATCAGTACCATGGTATCCGCGCCTTGTATGAGCGCCTTCAGAAGTATGTGATCACGGCCGCTTTTGATGGGGTCGTCGCCGCTGGGGGCGTGGAGCCGGGCACCATCGTTACACCCGGCACACGACTGGGTGAATTCATCGCTCCCGGGTCGTTGGAGCTGGAAACGGCCATCGGGGAGGGTGAGCTATCCCTGGTGAAGGTCGGTGATACCCTGCAGCTTTCTGGCGCAGATGCCACGGGCCGCTGGGTCGGTCGCATCATCCGCGCCGGGGAGAGCATCGATCCCTCCACGCAGACCGTCAAGCTGTTCGTTCAGGTGGATGGCAAGGGCTTGCGCGATGGTCAGTATCTGGGCGGCACCATCGAGGCCGGCTCGCTGAACGATGCCGTGAGCGTGCCCCGCAGTGCGTTGCTGGAGGACCATGCGCTCTACACGGTGAAGGACAGCGCACTGGTGAAGCAGCCGGTGACCGTGTTGCATCAAGGTGTGGAACAGGCGGTGGTGCAAGGGCTTGCTGATGGGCAACTGGTCGTGATAGACCGCCTTGCCGGTGCATTTGAAGGCATGCGCGTAGTCCCTGTGAAGCCATGATCACCACCGCCACGATGCACCGACGGATGAAACGTCCAACGCCAATGGCTGGGCACCGGACGACACAGGGAAGGACGGATGAGTTCCGTTCGCGCCCGTGCGGTCCAACCACTCTTGCACCATGAAAGGGCTCACGGCTTATTTCCTGAAGTATCCCGTGGCGGTGAACACCGTCATGGTCCTGATCTTCCTCTTCGGGTTTTTCGGTCTCAGGGCCACGCGCAGTTCGCTGTTCCCGGAAGTGGAGAGCCGTACGATCCAGGTCCAGATCATCTATCCCGGCGCATCGCCGGAAGAGGTGGAGGAGGGTGTCGTGTTGCGCATCGAGGATGACCTCAAGGGGGTTTCCGGTGTGGAAATGCTGAGCAGTGTGAGCCAGGAGAACGGCGGGGTCATCACGGTGGAGGTGCGCAAGGGCTTTGATACGGATGAGGTGCTCCAGGACGTGAAGAATGCGGTGGACCGTATCCCCACGCTCCCGGATGGCATGGAGCCCATCCGTGCATTCAAGCTTGAGAACATCCGTCCCGCGGTCACCTTCGCGCTTGGCGGTGAGGGTGTCGATCTGAAGGCGTTGAAGGTCATTGCCCGCCGTGTGGAGCAGGACCTGCGTGGAGTAAAGGGCATCAGCAAGGTGGAGGTCTCCGGATTTCCGGAAGAGGAGATCGAGATCGCTTTCCGGGAGGAGGATCTCCGTGCCAACAATCTCAGTATCGCCCAAGCCGCTGCTTCCGTACGCGCTGCCAACATCGATGTTACAGGCGGCAAGATCAAGACCAGCGATGAGGAGCTCTTGATCCGTGTGCGTGACAAGCGACAGCATGCCGAGGAGTTGCGCAATATCATCGTGCGCGCTGGCAGCGATGGACGTGTGCTCCGCCTGTCTGATGTGGCTGACGTGCGTGACACCTGGGCGGACGACCCTGCACGCAACTTCGTGAACGGGGTCCCCAGCGTAGTGGTCACCGTTAGCAGCACCGTGAGTGAGGACATCCTGTTCATCGCCGAGACCACCTTGGCGTATATGGAGTCGTTCAACCAACGGGGGGGACCTGTGAAGGCCACCCTGATCAATGATTCCACAACCGTCCTCAAGCAGCGCATCGAGATGCTTGTGGAGAACGGCATCCAGGGGTTCTTCCTGGTATTGATCACGCTCGCGCTCTTCCTCAACTGGCGCCTTGCCTTGTGGGTGGCCGTGGGGATACCTGTTGCGTTCGCGGGGATGTTCATCCTTGCGCCATCGTTCATCACCATCAACGTGATGAGCCTCTTCGGGATGATCCTCGTGGTGGGCATCCTCGTGGACGATGGCATTGTGATCACCGAGAGCATCTACCAGGAGTTCGAACGTGGGCTGCCGCCGATCCAGGCTGCCTTTGTCGGGCTCAACAAGGTGCTGCCCGCTGTGATCAGCTCGGTGCTCACCACCGTGGCTGCCATGAGCACGTTCTTCTTCATCGAGGGCAGGTTGGGTGATTTTGCCCCTGCTCTGGCCTTCGTGGCCATCACCGCACTGATGTTCTCGCTTGTGGAGGCCGCATTGACACTCCCCGCCCACATCGCCCACTCCAAGGGTCTCTCCCGCAGGAAGAACCGACTGGAGGCCACGATGGATGGCTTCATGGCCTGGTTGCGTGACGAACGGTACGGGTCGTTCTATGATCGCTTCATGCGTCATCGCATGCTTACCGCCGGCATCGCCTTCTTCCTGTTGGCCATCACCGTGGGTTCGGTTGGGGCGGGCATCATCCGTACCACCTTCTTCCCGGTGATCGAGCGTGATGACGTTGCCGTGGACCTCGAAATGGTGACGGGTACGCGTGAGAGCATCGTGTTCGCCGAGCTCCAACGTATCGAGGCCCTGGTATGGGACCTGAACCGCGAGCTCAGCGCCGGAAGGGCCGACAGCCTTGACGTGGTGCTCAAGGTGCAGACCATCCTCGGTCCGCGTGCCGAGGCCGGCAAGCTCAATATCATCCTGCTCGAAGGCGAACAACGGGGGTTCCGTGCAGAGGAGCTCACCAACCGCTTGCGCCAGCGCGTTGGAAGCGTGCCAGGGGTCCAGAACCTCACCTTCGGACTGGCCACTCCGTTCGGTAAGCCGGTCTCCGTGTCACTCCGCAGCAATGACCTGGCCGAGCTCAACGCCGCCAAAGCCGAGCTTCGTTCCGAACTCATGAAGCTTCCCATGTTGCGCGATGTGGTGGACAGCGACCGTCCCGGCAACCGTGAGGTGGTGCTGAAGCTCAAGGACAAGGCCGCCTTGCTCGGACTTACGATGCAGGATGTGCTGACCCAGGTACGGCAGGGCTTCTTCGGGCTTGAAACACAGCGCGTGCAACGCGGAGAGGATGAGGTGAAGATCTGGGTGCGCTATGGTGAGGATGGTCGCGCATCGCTCCGTGATCTGGAGGACATGCGTATACGGACGGCCGATGGCCGCCAGCTGCCATTGGGTGAAGTTGTCACCTATGATATCGTCCGCGGTATCCGTGCCATCAATCACTTCAACGGCCAGCGTGAGGTGCGTGTGGAGGCCGATCTGGCGGGTAGTGGGCAGAGCGCCACCGATGCGCAGGCGGTCGTCGCTGCAGAGATCCTGGCGCCGCTGGTGGCCAGGTATCCCGGCCTCAGTTACAGCTTCGAAGGGCAGGGCGAGCAAAGCCGCAAGGTGGGCGCCAGTGCCATGCGCGTACTACCCATCACGCTCATCATCATGTTCGCCATGATCGTGATCACGCTGCGGAGTTTCTGGCAGATGCTCGCAGTGCTGCTGTGCATACCGCTCGGCTTCATCGGCATCGGCTGGGGCCACTGGATACATGGTGTGCAGATCAGCTTGTTCAGTTTCTTCGGCATGATCGCCCTCATCGGGGTGATGGTGAACGATTCCCTGGTGCTGCTTAGCACGTTCAACGACAACATGAAGACGGGTGCGTCGTTCAGGGAAGCGTTGCGCGATGCGGCCCTGAGCCGCCTGCGCCCGATCCTGCTTACATCGATCACCACCGTGGCTGGCCTGCTTCCGATCACGCTCAACCAGAGTTTCCAGGCCCAGTTCCTGATACCCATGGCGATCACGGTGGCCTATGGCCTTACCATTGCGACGTTGGTCACCCTGGTCGTGCTGCCACTGCTGATCAGTGTGCTCAATGACCTTCGCCGCATCTTCGGTTGGGCATGGAACGCTGCCACACCCAGCGCCGAATCCGTTGAACCTGCTGTGAAAGAACTTCCCTATGAGGACCTGGAGGAACATCGCAAGTAGTCTCGCCATGAGCGGCTGCTTCGTTTCAGCGGCCCAGGACACGATCAGCCTGGACCATGCGTTGCAGCTCGCTCTTGCCAATGAGCATGGGATCCGGATAGCACGCAACGAAGCCGCGATCGCGGGTGCACAGGCCACCGCCGGCAACACCGGCCTGCTTCCGCGGGTGGAAGCGAGCGGACGCGCCACCCACAGCGACCTTGACACCCGGCTCGATTTCACGGAGGGGATCCCGGATGTGGAGCGCAATGGCGTGGTGAATTCAGCCCTCAGCGGTCAGCTCGGGTTGAGCTACACCGTCTTCAACGGAATGGCGAATTTTGCCGCGTTGGAGCGTGCACGGGTCAACGCCATGTTGGCCGACCTACGCTTCCGAGCACAGGTTGAGGGCACCCTTACGCAGGTGGTCGCTCTGTACTATGCGTTCGCAGCGCTGCAGGAGGACGTGGCCATCACGGAACGGCTGCTGGCCATCTCCCAGGAGCGATACCGCCGACAGGAGGGGAGGGCCCAGCTCGGAGGCGAAGGCCGCCTGGACCTGTTGAACGCCATGGTCGACCTCCAGGCCGATAGTGGAACCCACCTCCTCGCCATGCAGGCAAGGGACCGCACAGCGCGGGATCTCAATGTGCTGCTGGGAAGGGCACCCGATGCACAGTTGAACCTTGCGCGTATCATGACGTACGCAGAGGGCCTTGTACAGGAGCAATTGGTGGAGGACGCGTTGCGCGGTAATGTTCAGCTGGTGGCTGCCACGGCCCAGGTGCGCGCCGCGGAGGTGGATCGCCGCATCGCAAGGGCCCTCCGGTGGCCACGGGTGGATCTGTCCGCTGCCTATGGCATCAGCGATCAACGGAACGGCGTGGGCCTTGTTCTGGGAACCTACACGCAGGGTCTTAACGCTGGTCTGTCCATGAGCGTGCCCATCTTCGATGGCGGGCGCGTCAATACACAGTCGGAACAGGCGCGCCTGCGTGCGGAGAACGCGGTGCTTGCGGAGCAGCAGGCACGACTGCAGGTGGAGCGTGACGTCCGCAATGCCTTCACCACCTGGAGCAGCCAGCGTACGTTGCTGCGCATGCAACAGGATGCCGTGGGCACGGCGCGGCTGAACTTCGAGCGCACGAACGAACTGTTCCGTAGCGGTCAGCTTACCGGGCTTCAGTTCCGCCAGGCACAACTGGACCTTGCGAACGCCGAGCGCATGGCCGTGGTGGCAGGGTTCGATGCGAAGGTGGCGGAACTAACCCTCCTCCGCTCCAGTGGCGGATTGTTCAGCGCCCTCGGTATCGGCGAGGTCGTTCCCTGACCGGTTCCAATTCATCCGGAACAGCACCTCGAACGTGGCGCCGCTTCCACCGCTGTGGGCGTGGAGGGATCCGTTCATCTGCTCGGCCAGGGCTTCCACGATCTCAAGCCCGAGCTTGCCTTCGCGGTCTGTACGGTCCAACTTGATGCCCACGCCATTGTCCTTTACAAGGAGCCGGTGGAGGTCACTGTCCACGGCCTGCAATGTGATGTCAACGTGGCCACCAGTGGCGTACGGGAAGGCGTGTTCGTAGGCATTGGTCACCAACTCGCAGAGGATGATACCCAGTTCAATGGCCGTGTCCTGGTCGGCCTTGATGCCCCCGGCGTGCACGTCGTGGCTGACGGAGCGGCGGAGGGGCTCGTGCATGCGCGCAAGGGCGGCTATCAGTTGGTCGAAGAACTGCTGTAGATCCACGTTGCGGAGGTCCTTCAGGTCGTACATCCGGTGGTGCACCAGTGCAATGATGTCGATCCTTCGTTTTCCACGCAGGAACTCACTTCGGACCGGACCTTCTTCCAGCCGCGATGCCTGTAGGTTCAGCAGGCTGCTGACCACCTGCAGGTTGTTCTTCACGCGGTGATGCACCTCCCGGTTCAGTACATCCCGTTCACCGGTTGCTTTCGCGAGCTTGCGTTCCGTGGTCCGTAGTTTCCTGGCGGTCTGCTTGGCACGTTCACTGCGTTGCTTGCCGACCACGGCCAGCCAGATCATCAGGACACCAACCAGCACCAGCACGCAGGAAGCAGCGATCAGTGCCACGCGTTCATCATTCACCCAGCTGTCCACGAACCGGGGATCGATGATCAGCATCGTATACAGGAGCGATCCATTGAGCGCATGCTCCTTCACCTGGGCATAGACCGTTCGGTCCCGGTAGCGCAGGGCGAATGCCGGCCCGGTGCCCTGGTCGAACCCACTGTCCAGCAACTCCTGGGCAGCGGTCGCGTCCGGGAGAAGGCTGCTCGTGCGTGTGTGTCCCAGCAACTTCCGTCCGGAGTCGAAGAGTATCCCGTTCAGCGCTCCGATCCCTAGCGTGAAGGAGTCCATCCAACGTGAGTCGGAGACGGTGACCTCCATCATCAGCACCTGCAGGGGCAGGGTGTCGCCCGGAGGGCGGATCACGCGGGAGACCTGCATCGCCAGCTGCTTGCCGTTCCCTACCGAAGGATTCCATGTGGGCCTTCCCTGATTGTCTTCCAAGGCGCGTACGAACCATGTCTCCTGGCGCGGATCGTGGCTGTCCGAGCCAAGCCGAAGGCTGTCATAAGGCCCGTCCTGCATCGTTCGGAAGGACTCGATGGCAGGTCCTTCAAGCGAGCCTTTGGAAACGATGCGCTCCACAAGGCTGTTCCCGCTTCGCAGCAACGCGTTCTCGTTCCCCCTTTCGTCGGCAAGCGAAATGCGCTGGATCGATGGATGTGCGTGCAGTAGGTGATCCCAGCGTTCGAAGAGCTCACTGGTGCTTCCGGTGGCCGGGGTGGGTAGCCAGGTGACCTCCTCCTTCAACTGCTCCTCGATGCCCAGGAAGAAACCATCCAGCCGGGCATGGAAGGCCTGCTCCTGTCCGGAAAGAAAGCTCCCGATGAGGAGCTCCCGGCGTGCTTCGATCTGCGCGTATGCCCAGATGGCCGCGGCGATGCTGCCCAGCAGCACTGCCGAAAGTGCCACCATCAGTGTCCTGTCCTTGCGGTCAAGCCTGTTGCTCATGGACAGGCTGTTGTCATCTCCACGGTGGTGCTGGTCACATCCACCTCCACATCGCCGCTCTCGATCTGCTCCCTGGATAGCTGTCCGGTACGGAAATAAAGCCCGTTCACCCGTCCGTTCAGGACCGCACCGGCCTTTACGCAGGTATCCGCTTGGAACAATTCGACCGTCAGACCTTGGTAGCTCACGTCCACGTGCAGTGAGATCCGCCGGTCCGTCGGTTCCACATTCTCCATCCGCAACAACAATTCGCTGGGCTTTCCTGCCGGATGGCGCCAGCGATAGGCAAGATCGATGCCGTTGATGCGTCCCTTCTGGACCATCTGTGCGTCGGCATCCGCTGCTATCCACAGGAGCGAAAAGAGGAGGTATGTGCGTACTGCCATCAGGGTCGAAGTTCGGACATCATGTGGATGGCCTGTTGCAGGTCTTCGTCACTTACATCGAGATGGGTCACGAACCGTAGCGTGGATGGCCCGAACGGAAGACCCCGTACACCCCGAGCGGCCAGTGGCTGCAGCACGTCGGCGGAACGGACACCGGGCACCAGTTCCGCGATGACGATATTCGTCTGCACCGGCAGCACGCCTGCGACATAGGGCATACCGGTCATCGCAGTGGCAAGTCGTGCCGCGCGACCATGATCCTCGGCGAGGCGGTTGACATGGCTGGTGAGCGCGTAACGGCCGGCCGCAGCGAGATAACCCGCCTGGCGCATGCCACCGCCCATCCGCTTGCGGATCCTGCGAGCTTCACCGATGTGCTCGCGTGATCCCAAAAGGACACTACCCACGGGCGCACCAAGACCTTTGCTCAGGCACACGCTAACCGTGTCGAAGGGAGCACCCCATTCGTGCGGCGACCGTCCGTCCACGGCCATGGCGTTGAAGATGCGTGCCCCATCCAGGTGCAACGCAAGTCCATGCATGTCGCAGACGTGACGGATGCGCCACACCTCTCCAAGGTCCCAAATGGAACCCCCACCGCGGTTATGGCTGTTCTCGATATTGACCAGCCTGGTGCGGGCCACATAGCTGTCCGCTGCATTATTGATGGCCGCCTCCACTGCTTCTGCGGTGAAACGGCCGCGATCGTTGGGTACGAACCGCACGCTGCAACCGCTGTTGGCCATGATCCCCCCACCTTCATAGCGGTAGATGTGCATGCCCTCGTCACCGATCACCTCATCACCGGGTCTGGTATGCACACGGACCGCGATCTGGTTGGTCATCGTACCGCTTGGGCAGAACAACCCGGCTTCTTTCCCGAACCGCTCGGCAAGCTCGCGCTCCAGGGCGTTCACCTCCGGATCTTCTCCGAAGACATCGTCGCCAACTGCTGCCTTCCACATGGCATCAAGCATGCCCGGTGTGGGTCTGGTGACGGTGTCCGATCGCAGGTCTATCATGGTGTGGTCGTCCGGTTGGTATCCGGCAGTGAGATGGCCGCTGCCAGCTGTCCAGAGAGAACGCGTGCACCGGCATGCCGAAGGTGCACGTTGTCCCGCCAATAGTCGATATCACGCAGCTCTTCAAGCACCGATGGCTGCAGCGTGATCCAGCGCGGTGGGGCACCCAGGGCCGACCTTGTCCGGGCGTCGAACGCTTCTCGTGCAGCTGTTGTGCGGTACCTCGGCGAGGTGAACAGGATCAGGGTGATGCCCCGGGTGCGGCAGATCGAATCGATGTGGTGAACAGGCTTTGCGAGGCCGTCGCGCACCCGTTCCTCGCTCCAGCGCGCAGCATAGGTGGCTGCGTTGATGGAGTCCTTGCCAGCCGTATGGACCGTGCGCGTTGGATCCATCACCTGGTCGGGCCGTCGCACATAGCCCCGGTCCGTGTCTGCTCCGGGAGCGGAAGGCTTGATCCAAGTGCGCAGCAGACCCGGGACCATTCCGTTGAAGCGATGCACATCAGACCAGAACGCATAACGCTCCAGGGGATGCAACCCATTGATCCGTTCCGCTACGTATGGCACGCTGGTATGATAGCGCCTTAGGAAACGGATGTCTCCGCCATCCTCGTCCGACAGGATCTCCTCCGGGTCCACATGGAGCAACAGGACCTTCCGAGGCATTGCATCGTGTTGGTCCAGCACCGACACCAACCCCGCTTGGAAGGCGACCGACATGCCATTATGGGAGAGGTTGTAGGCGCTTGATGAAAGGCTGTCGGGTATCACATGATGGTGTGCACGCGAACTTCCGATGACCAGTATGTCTGGGCGCGACCGTGCGAAGTAACGGTTCAGGTCGCCTCCGTTCTGGCCCTCCATGCTGGTGTCATACAGGTGCTCAAGGAAGCGCCCCAGGGCTCGGTCCGCCGCAATGGTTGCGAGCACCGTGAGGACCAGGTATAGGGAGAACCGCCTCATGGTCAGAACTGGAAGTAGATGAACTGGCTGCCCGCGGATACCCCGAAGAGGGCGATGAGCAGCACAATGGCGACGGATATGCCTAACTGCATCAGCAGGGGGGCCTTTGCGAAACGCTCATGGACATCCATTCGGCGTTGCAGCAGGAACTCAAAGGCGAGGAGTAGCGGCAGAACGATCAGGATGTTCGCCAGCACCGATCGGTCCTGGATATTCAATTCGCCGCTGAACGTAAGCATCCTGCCCAGGATGGTACAAGCCTGATCGATGGACTGGGACCGGAAGAACACCCAGGTGATACAGATGAACGTGAACACGTACACCACGCGGAGGATGCGCTCCAGCCATCCGCCGCCCCTGTTCGTGCCCCCTCCGGTTCGCAGTGCCCGTTCCAAGGCAAGCGCCCCACCGTTCAATCCGCCCCAGATAACGAAGTTCCAGCTGGCGCCGTGCCATAGTCCTCCGAGCAGCATGGTCAGCATCAGGTTGCGGTAGGTGTTCCAAGCCCCGTGCCGATTACCTCCCAGTGGGATGTACAGGTAATCGCGCAGCCAGGTGCTCAAGCTGATGTGCCAGCGCTGCCAGAACTCGGTGATGCTCTTGCTGAAGTAAGGGAGCCTGAAGTTCTCCATCAGGTCGTAACCCAGCATCCGCGCCACACCGATGGCGATATCGGTATATCCGCTGAAGTCGCAATAGATCTGGAAGGCGAACAGGACCGTGCCAAGCAGCAGCGCCGGTCCGCTCTGCAACTCATGGTTGTTGTAGATGCTGTCCACCTGGATCGCGAGCGTATCGGCCACCACCACCTTCTTGAAGAAGCCAAGCAGGACCTGGCTCATCCCGCGCATCAAGGTGAGATGCGAGGGCCATGCCATGGGCGCCTGTATCTGGGGCAGCAATGCACTCGCCCGTTCGATCGGCCCCGCCACCAATTGGGGGAAGAACGACACGTACAAGGCGAACCGGCCCAGGTGCTTTTCAGGTGCGAGCTGCCTGCGATACACATCCACACTGTAGCTCATGGTCTGGAACGTGTAGAAGGAGATGCCCACCGGAAGAAGCCACGCATGCCTGGCGGGCGTCACCGTAATACCCACCATGGATCCGATGGCCACCAGGGAATCCTGGAAGAAGTTGTAGTACTTGAAGAAGAACAGGATACCCAGGTTGCTGATGATACTAAGCCACAGACCCAGTCGTCTGCGCGGCTCTGCATCGGATGCAAGCAATGTCCTCCCAAGCAGGAAGTCGATCAAGGTGGATGCCACCAGGATCCCGGCGTAGGCCACATTCCAATACATGTAGAAGAAATAGCTTGCCACCAGGAGAAGCGGCCAGCGGTGGCGCACAGGGAGCGACCAGTGGAGGATGAAGACCACCACAAGGAAGATGACGAAGGCGAAGGAGTTGAAGATCACCCGGTGCCGCTGTTCGGTTCTTGGCGAATGTAAGGCGGCCGCGTGAGCCGTGCAGGCGTTTGGAGCGCTACGACCGGCGGCTCAGCAAGGCGCCATCCCGGTCCGTCAGGAATACGCTCGAAACGCGTCCGTCGCGCTTCACCTTCTCGGCGTAGGCCGATAGACCACGGGTCTCGGCATCCTGTTCGGAAATGTCAAGCAGCACCCTTCCGCTCCAAAGGACATTATCTGCGATGATCAGGCCCCCGGGGCGCACGCGGTCCACCACCAGGTCGAAATAGTGGCTGTACGACTGCTTGTCCGCGTCAATGAACACAAGGTCCCAGATGCCCGGCAGTTCGGGGATCAACGCCGAGGCAGGGGCAATATGTTGGTGCACACGTGCGCTCAGGGAAGCCCGTGCCACGTAGTGTGCCACCAGTTCGGTATGACGTCCGTCGATGTCCACCGTATGCAACTCACCATCCGCGGCCATGCCCTCCGCCAGGCAGAGCGCGCTATATCCGGTGAATGTACCGATCTCCAGCACGCGCAGCGGCCGGACCAGATGGCTTAACATGCTCAGCATGCGCCCTTGGACATGGCCGCTCAACATGCGCGGAGCGCTGGATACCCGATGCGTCTCTGCCGACAGTTCGGCGAGCAGCGATGGCTCCGGACTGCTGTGCAAGGCGGCATATCGGTCCAGTTCGGGCAGGAACTCCATAGTTCAAGGGGTCTTAACAAGGCGGTACCGACGCACGCTCTCTCCTACGATCTGAAGTACGTACACCCCTGGCGGCCTGCCGCTCAGGTCCATCACCTGTTCCGTGGCAGGCCAGCGCCCGACCTCCTGCCCATTGCTGTTCAGGAGGGAAAGCATGCGGTCGGTGGGCACCAGCGACGAGGACAGATGCACGAGGCCCGCTGTAGGCACCGGGAACGGACCCGGTGGAGCGAACGATCCTTCACCGATCGTCACCGGAACTTCCAGCGTCCACCAGTCCCGGTAACGCTGGGTGGCATCGCTGCCGGTGCCGAAGTACAAGCGCCCACCCACCTCCACGAGCACCGCGCCCCTTCGAGGTCCTGCTGGCAGGGGGGGCAGCGTGTACCACGCATCCGTCCAGGGGTCATAGCGCCACACTTCATCACGCACTTCCACAGGAGGGCCGGCTTCAAATCCACCCACAACGACGGCGCCGGCATGTGCTGCACATGCATCACCTGCGTATCGTGCGTCCGGCAAGGCTGCCAATGTGGACCAGGCCCCATTGGCATCGTACCGCAGGTGATGGTCCATGCCCACGAAGTCCTGTGTGGCCCCACCGACCACATGCACGCCATCGCCCGATGCGAAGCTCATCCCACGATGTACGCTCATCGGTGGAGATGACGCAAGGGTCCATGCGCCGGCAAGCGGATCGTATATCTGGTGAAGGTCTGATAGCGTACCGTTCGCGCCGATCCCCCCAACGACATGCAGCCGTCCGTGAAGCGGCCCGCCGGATGCTGCGAGCACGGCCTCCAATAGGGGCATCTCCCGGTTCCATTCGTTCCCGTCCGGATCATAGCGCCAGACTTCATTCGTGCTGCCGGTGGCGGTGGAACCACCGATAACATAGGCGTAGCCATCGGTCTCAATGGCAAGGGCATACTGACGGCCGCCGCCTGGCAACGCTGCCACCGCGTTCCAGCTTTGATCGATCGTATTGAAGCGGTACCAGTCAGCAGTGAGGTTGAAACCCACGTCCATGCCGGTGCCTACGTATACATCATCCCCGATCACAAATGCTGCAGCATCATCGCGTTCAATACCCGGGAAGTCGGGCAGCACCGACCATTCCTGGCACATCATCAGGCTTGGCAGGAGGCATAGTGAAGAACAGAAGGAACGCATGGTCCGAAGGTAGCATTCCCGATCCTTGTCGAGCAACGAGCGATGCTTGGGCAGGGGTCCCCAGGATCTATGCCGTGGTGGTTCTTGTCGATCCGCACGGATCTCCGCTTGAGCATGGGGTTGGCCGTGTAGTGTCCATCTAACGGTACTTGAACCACGCACCCATGAAGGGGTTGTACGGCGCGTAGATGGGCTTTCCGCTTTCCGCCGTGTGGCCTGTAACGTAGATGAGCTCGCGGTCCACCAATGCCTGGATGCCGTGCACCAGCGCGGCGGAGGAGGGGAGGTCGTGCTTCTTGATGAACGCGCCGGCGGTGGGGGTGCCCACCTCGCCCTCGCGCGAGATGGCGGCGAAGAGGTCCCACTGGTTCTTCGTGAGCGCGCTGCGCAGGGTGGCCATGATGGCGTCCTGCTCGCGTACAATGGCCATGAGCACGTCCGCGATGGTGGTGCGCTCCAGCGGACGCGGTTCGCCGAAGAGTCGGTTCAGCAGCACCTGCACGTAGTAGGTGTGGCCGCGGCAGATGTCGTAACAGAACTGGGCGTCCTCCATCTTCAGGGAGCGCTTGTGGCGCTTCATCACCGCCACCGCGAAGGCGGCATAGGTGCGCCGGTCGATGCGCTGCAGTTCCAGCTGGTCCGCGCTGCCGTAGAAGGGCTTCTTTGCGTCGTTGAACAGGTCCAGCAGCAGGTGCCGCTGGCTGCCGGAGAAGATGCACCGCACATTGGGGCTGCGCTGGAGCTCGGTGCGCAGCACGGCGTCCATGCGGATGTCCGTGAAGGAGGCCACCTGCTGGAACTCGTCGATGGCCAGGAAGATGGTGCGGCCCTGCTCCTTGAGGATGCGGAAGATCTCGCGCGTGGTGGCCGCCTGGGACCGGCCGCTGCCGGGCTCCAGGGCGATGCCCGGGCGGCCGGTGAGCTCGTCCATGGAGATCACCGGGCGCAGGCTGGCGAACCAGCCCAGCGCGTTCTTCAGGAACTGCTTGGGCGTGGGGTTCAGCGCGTGGTGCACGGCGTTCAGCAGGATGGTGTTGAACTCGTGCCCGTTGCGGGCGGCGTACACGTCGGCGAACACCGTCCGCGCCCCCCGCACCCGCGCCAGCCCGTTGAAGGCGTGGTGGATGAGCCCCGTCTTGCCGTAGCGCCGGGGACTGTAGAGCATCACATGCCGGCCGTTGCGCAGCGCCGAGGTGATGGCGGCCGTCTCCCGCTCGCGGTCGCAGAAGAGCTGGGGCGAGAGGTAGGCATTGACCGCGAAGGGGTTGTCGATGACCACGCGACGAAGTTAAGTGATTCAACTAAGAGAATACAACTAAATAAACTTTAGTCAATTTCTCAAAGTGGACTGGCTCCCGGAGGGACGACCTCCGGGTGGCGACGCGGGGCATTGCGGATCCCGGGCGCCCTTCGCGTCATTGCCGCTCCGCTCAGTAGCAGTACCTCCCCTCGCCGATCATCTTCTTCGCGATCACCTTCCGTAGCTCGGCCGTGTTGATCGGCGTGTTCCTGCTCCAGCGCTTCGCGCCCATCAGCA
>CAZLGY010000031.1:0-27006 GCA_964559165.1 uncultured Chryseobacterium sp. | reverse complement strand
TGCCCACGATGTTCTCGTTGAGCTTGGTCATGGCCTCCCACCAGTAGCGGCGGATGTTGTTCTTCAGCTCCACGCCGTACGGACCGTAGTCGTAGGTGGCGCTCAGGCCATCATAGATCTCGCTGCTGGGGAACACGAAGCCATACTCCTTGGCATGGCCGATGAGGGTCTTGAGGCGGTCTTCCTGGTTGCTCATGATGCGTGGGGCGGTCGCCTTGGAAATCTCTGGCGGCGCGGCCGCAAAGATGGGGAGCCCGGATGAACCGCGACGACGCAACGGCGCGACGAATGCGCAACGCCACGGTCAGCGTCGAACGTGGCGTTCCCGTTGCGCTGCCGCATCGTTGCGGTTGAACCAGATAGCTTCGCAGCGCCGCCTGCGCCACAGGCTTCGGCGGCCGATGATGATCGAACACCGTGGCACCCTCCTCTCCGAAGACCTCTTCGAGCAGCGCTTCGTCTGCGACCTCAATGCCTGCAAGGGCGAATGCTGTGTGGCCGGCGAGAGCGGTGCCCCGCTGGAGGCCGATGAGGAGGCCCTGCTGAAGGAGCTGTGGCCCAGGATCCGCCCCTACATCCCCGAAAAGGGCCAGCGCGCCATTGACCAGCATGGTGTGAGCGAGGTGGACCACGAAGGCGACCTGGTGACCACCCTGGTGGAAGGGCGCGGCGAGTGTGCCTTCACCGTCTTCGACGACAACGGCATCGCGCTGTGCGGTATCGAGAAGGCCTGGAAGGACGGCGCCATCCCCTTTCGCAAGCCCATCAGCTGCCACCTATACCCCATCCGCATCAGCAAGCTGAAGTTCCACGACGGCCTCAACTACCACCGCTGGCCCATCTGCAAGCCGGCGTGCAGTTGCGGCAAGAAGCTGGATGTGCCCGTGTTCCGCTTCCTGAAGGACGCCCTCACCCGCAAGTATGGTGCCGGGTGGTATGCCGAACTGGAGGAGGTCTACGCGGCATGGAAGGAGGGGCCGGGCGCGCGTCGCTGAGCGCCCATGTGCGCGAGCCACGGCGTCGGAAGCGGACCGCAGTGCAGCGGAACGGCATCCAGAGCGGTGCGTATGATGTCCGGGTCCTTCTAATGCCCGTGTAACAAGGGTTCGTACACGCACTTACGCCAGGGAACGCTGTGGATCGTGCTTGGCTGCCGGGGTGTCACTGCACGCAACGCAGGAATGACGCACACCGCATCGATCGACCCACCTGCAAACGGGCCATGAACGGGCGCTCCGGCGCTTGTTAACGGATCGTGAAAAGAAATGTCTTGCAGGGATCCACATTGGATCCCTGCCCCGTCGTTGTTGAGGAACGTGGCCGTGTTGAAAACTCCGGAAACTTCCCGGCCCCCGATCCTTGCGGAGGGCACCGGAGCGATCCAATTTTGTATCCCGACGACGCCGTCCCCGGAACAGGTCCTGTGACCGGGTCGACATCGGCGGGAACCACCAACGTACCAAGGCATCTTTATTGAACGGGCACTCCCGAATGAACTTAGTCTCCCCTGAACGGACCATGAGCAACACCCCAAAGCCATCCCAGATGAGCATGGACGAACTGATCAGCGACCATGCCGCCGATGCCCACGAACCCCTGCTCAAGGAGAACAAGGACCGCTTCGTCATCTTCCCCATCCAGCATCACGACATCTGGGAGTTCTACAAGAAACACGAGGCTGCCTTCTGGACCGCAGAGGAGATCGACCTCCACGCTGACCTGACGGATTGGGCCGACAAGCTCAACGACGACGAGCGCTACTTCATCAAGCATATCCTTGCCTTCTTCGCCGCCAGTGACGGTATCGTGAACGAGAACCTCGCCGAGAATTTCCTGCATGAGGTGCAGTACCCCGAGGCGCGCTTCTTCTATGGGTTCCAGATCATGATGGAGAACATCCATAGCGAGACCTACAGCCTGCTGATCGACACCCTCATCAAGGACCCCTTGGAGAAGGACAAGCTGCTGCACGCCATCGATACGGTGCCCTGTGTGACCAGGAAGGCCGAATGGGCGCTGCGCTGGATCAGCAAGGGAAGTTTCGCCGAGCGCCTCATCGCTTTCGCTGCGGTGGAAGGCATCTTCTTCAGCGGCAGCTTCTGCAGCATCTTCTGGCTGAAGAAGCGCGGCCTCATGCCCGGGCTCAGCTTCAGCAACGAGCTCATCAGCCGCGACGAGGGCCTGCATTGCGACTTCGCCTGCATGCTCTACACCAAGCACCTGTTGAACAAGCTCCCGAAGAAGACGGTGGAGACCATCATCAAGGATGCGGTGGAGATCGAGAAGGAGTTCGTCACCGACGCGCTGCCCGTGAACCTCATCGGCATGAACGCCAAGCTCATGCAGCAGTACATCGAGTTCGTTGCGGACCGCCTGTTGGTGGAACTTGGCAACGAAAAGGTCTACAACGCCATGAACCCCTTCGACTTCATGGAGATGATCAGCCTCCAGGGGAAGACCAACTTCTTCGAGAAACGCGTGGGTGAGTACCAGAAGGCCGGTGTGCTCAATAAGGAGAAGGACCAATCCAAGTTCACGCTGGACGCGGACTTCTAGTTGTCGGCTGACAGTTGTCTTATGTCCCTTGCCGGAACCTGGATCGCATAGGACATAAAACAACTGTCAGCAAGCACGCTTTCACAATTCACATTCACCGGTTGAAGATCACCCGATCAACGACCACATCAACGGCCCCCCGGACACACCACCTTGTAGGCCCTGTCACTGACAGGAAATCAACCAGCCGGAACGAACGAAGCGGGAGCTGACAGCGGTCCGGTCCACCAAAACCAAACGCACTGACAAGAACATGTACGTAGTAAAGCGCGACGGCCGCCGGGAGGCGGTCAAGTTCGACAAGATCACCGCCCGGGTGAAGAAACTGTGCTACGGGTTGGACCCCATGGTGGATGCCACCCTGGTCACCATGAAGGTGATCGAGGGCATCTTCGATGGCGTTACCACCACCGAGCTGGACAACCTCGCCGCCGAGGTGGCCGCCACCCTGACGGTGAAGCATCCCGATTATGCCCAGCTTGCCAGCCGCATCGCGGTGAGCAACCTGCACAAGAACACCAAGAAGTCCTTCAGCGAAACGATGAAGGACCTCTACGATTACGTGGACCCCAAGACCGGCGAGCGCGCCAGCCTCCTGGCAGAGGATGTGCACGACATCATCCGCAAGAACGCTGACGTGCTTGATAGCGCGATCATCTACGACCGCGACTTCAGCTACGATTACTTCGGCTTCAAGACCCTGGAGCGCAGCTATCTCCTGCGCCTGGACGGCCAGATCGCCGAGCGTCCCCAGCAGATGCTGATGCGTGTGGCCGTGGGCATCCACAAGAGCGATCTGGAGAGCGCCATCGCCACCTACAACAGCCTCAGCGAAGGCTGGTACACGCACGCCACCCCCACGCTGTTCAACGCCGGCACCCCCAAGCCCCAGATGAGCAGCTGCTTCCTGCTGCAGCT
This sequence comes from uncultured Chryseobacterium sp., assembly GCA_964559165.1. GTDB lineage: Bacteria > Bacteroidota > Bacteroidia > Flavobacteriales_F > PHOS-HE28 > PHOS-HE28. The sequence continues at coordinate 23,532 of CAZLGY010000031.1, read as the reverse complement.
GAAGGAGGACAGCATCAGTGGCATCTACGACACCTTGAAGCAGTGCGCCCAGATCAGCCAGAGCGCCGGGGGCTTCGGCCGCAGCTTGCACAACCTGCGCGCCAACGGCAGCTACATCAAGGTCACCAATCGCACCAGCCATGGCATCGTGCCCATGCTGCGCGTGTTCAATGACACCGCCCGTTACGTGGACCAGGGCGGCGGCAAGCGGAAAGGCTCCTTCGCCATCTACCTCGAGCCGTGGCACGCCGATGTGTTCGACTTCCTGGAGCTGAAGAAGAACCATGGCAAGGAGGAGATGCGTGCCCGCGACCTCTTCTATGCCATGTGGATGCCCGACCTCTTCATGAAGCGGGTGGAACAGAACGGCGACTGGACACTGATGTGCCCCAACGAATGCCCCGGCCTGGCCGACACCTGGGGCGCGAAGTTCGAAGCGCTGTACGAGCGCTACGAATCCGAGGGTAAAGGCCGCCAGACCATCAAGGCGCAGGACCTCTGGTTCAAGATCCTCGAAAGCCAGATCGAGACCGGCACGCCCTACATGCTCTTCAAGGACGCCGCCAACGGCAAGAGCAACCAGCAGAACCTGGGCACCATCAAGAGCAGCAACCTTTGCACGGAGATCATTGAGTACACCGCCCCCGATGAGGTGGCCGTGTGCAACCTTGGCTCCATTGCCCTGCCCAAGTTCGTGGAGAAGGGCAAGTTCGACCACCAGCGCCTCTTCGAGGTCACCTACGAGCTCACCCGCAACCTCAACCGGGTGATCGACCAGAACTACTATCCCATCCCCGAGGCGCGTCGCAGCAACATGCGCCACCGCCCCATCGGCATCGGTGTGCAGGGCCTGGCCGATGCGTTCATCCTCATGCGCCATCCCTTCGACAGTGTGGAGGCCAAGGTGCTCAACCGGGAGATCCACGAGACCATCTACTATGCTGCAATGACCGCCAGCAAGGACCTGGCGAAGGAGGAGGGCGCCTACGAGACCTATGCCGGCAGCCCCATCAGCCAGGGCGTGTTCCAATTCGACATGTGGGGTGTGAAGCCCAGCGACCGGTGGGAATGGGACGTGCTGCGTGAGGAGGTGAAGCTCCACGGGGTGCGCAACAGCCTGCTGCTGGCGCCCATGCCCACGGCCAGCACAGCGCAGATCCTGGGCAACAACGAGTGTTTCGAGCCCTACACCAGCAACATCTACACCCGCCGTGTGCTCAGCGGCGAGTTCGTGGTGGTGAACAAGTACCTGCTGCGCGACCTGGTGAAGCTGGGCCTGTGGGATGAGACGCTGAAGAACAAGATCATCGCCGCGAATGGCAGTGTGCAGCACATCCCGGAGATCCCCCAGAACCTCAAGGAGCTCTACAAGACCGCGTGGGAGATCAGCCAGAAGGTGATCATCGAGATGGCCGCCGACCGCGGTGCGTACATCTGCCAGAGCCAGAGCCTGAACATCTTCATGGAGAACGCCAACTTCGGCAAGCTCACCAGCATGCACTTCTACGCATGGAAGAGCGGCTTGAAGACCGGCATGTACTACCTGCGCACCAAGGCCGCCACGGATGCCATCAAGTTCACGGTGGACAAGACCAAGCTGGCCGCCCCGCAAAGCCAGGAGGCTGCAGCACCGGTGGCTGTCAAGGCCATGATGCCCGAAGCCGTCACCAGCGGTGCCACTGCCGTGGCGATGACCGCCGAGGAGCGCGCCGCCGCCGAGATCGCCTGTTCGTTGGACGATCCGGACGGATGCGTGATGTGCTCGGGATAGGTCGGGTACAGAATAACACCAACGCACAGGGCTCACGCAAGTGGGCCCTGTGTTCTTAACGCCCTGGTGTCTTGCATGGCGCGGGTCTGAGCGATGCCTGCGGATACGCGCGGTTCATGATCGGCAGGGGGGGGGTGCACGTGCGAACTTCAGCACCGGGTGCGTTGTTCCACCGGCCCGGCTACCGTACAAAGAGCCCGGCGCCATGGGAAACACCGATCTTTCGCCCCGATGCGGAGCACCACACGCGCCTTTGCCATGACACGCGCCTGCCCGGTTGAGACCGAGGAGCTCCTGGAGTTCGAGGTGCATGACCGCATCGGGTCCGTCCGTGCCGCTACTTGGGACCCATTGGTGGGCAATGGCTCCGCCTTCCTGCGCCACGGCTACTTGCAAGCGTTGGAGCAGGCCATGGGCGATGCCATTGGCTTCCGCTATGTGCTCTTCCGAGATGCGGCGGCGGTCCCCGTGGGCGTGGCGGCCTTCCAGCTCGCCCAATTCGAGGACCAGGGTGGCACACACGGGGGCACAGCCTGCACGTTGGGCATGTTCAAGGAGCGCGTGCGCCGCGAGCGCAAGCTGCAGGCGTTGGTGTGCGGCAACGTGTTCCACTGCGGCGATCATGGTGCGCATTTCATGGCCGAGGTGCCGCGTGCCTTGCAGCTGGAGTCGCTGGACCGCGCCATGACCCGGGTGATGGCCGGGGAGCATGTGCGTTCCGGCGTGGCGGTGCGCGTGTTCAAGGAGCATTGGCCAGCGGATGCCGGAAGCGCCTGGGCCTTGGAGCAACGCGGTTATCACGCCCTGGCCACCGATGTGAACATGGTGCTCGGCATCGATCCGTGCTGGTCGGACCTGGCGGGCTACCTGCACGCGCTCACGGCCAAGGCCCGCACACGGCTCCGCGCCATCCTGGAGCGGTCATCGGCGTTGGAGGTGATGGAACTCGATGCGAATGCGATGGTCGTCCATGCCCGACGCATGCAGCAGTTGCTTGATGCCGTGGTGGAGCGGTCGCCCTACATCTTCGGCAGGCTCAAGGTGGAGGCCTATGCCGGTTGGAAGAGGCATTTCGGTGAGGACATGCTGGTGCGGGGCTATATGCTGCACGGCGAGCTGGTGGGCTTCAGTGCCGCCTTCGTCAATGGCGATCGCCTTGACGCGCAATTCGTGGGCCTCGATTACGCACACAACCGCCAGCACGCCATCTATCTGCGCATGCTCGTGGACCTGCTGGAGCTGGGCATCTCCCGGGGCGTTCGGAGCGTGAACTATGGGCGCACCTCCGAGCAGGCGAAGAGCGGCCTGGGGGCAATGCCCGTGTCCATGGGTGTGCACGTGAAGCTTTGCGGTCCCGTGGCCAACATGGTCGCCGGGGCGTTCATCCGCAAGGTGAAGCCAGGCACCTTCGAGCTGCGCTCGCCCTTCAAGGGGTAGCGGTCGGCAGAGTGGCATGGGCAGGTACCATGATACCCGCCCAACAAGCAACCTCAAGGGTCGCAGGCGCGTCCTTATCATACATTCGGCACATCCTCATGCCCCCCCCGATCACCACAGGCCTTCGTACAGGCGCCCTGCTGGGCGTGCTGTTGGCGCTGGCCGGTTCCAGCAGGGGGCAGTCATACAACTTCACCAGTGGTCCCATACCGCTCTGTGACACGAGCATCTTCACCGCCACGGTGACCGGCTTGAACGTCCTGGTCGACCCCTCGCCGTGGAGTTGGGGCAACTACCTCGACAACCTGCAGATCAACATCACCACGGACCACCCCCAGACGCTGCGGATATCGCTTACTTCACCCGGGGGCACAACGCTGCTGCTTTCAGCGTTCAACGGAGCTGGCGGACAGAACTATACGGCGACCACGTTCGGCTATTTCAACACGGTCAGCATCGCCGGCGCGGCGGCACCCTTCACGGGCTGGTGGATGCCGGAGGGCGGCGGACTTGACACGTTCAACGGCGAGGACCCCAACGGCACCTGGACCATCACGGTGATCGACACGGCCTGCGCCAGTGGTGGCCCGGGGACCGGCGGTGGGAACGGATGGAACCCGGGCTGGTTCAACGGCAGCGCGGGAGGTGGTGCCTTCACGTTCGGGTTCAGCAGCCCACCCCCGCCGTGCATCTACGACCTGGGCTATCACGTGGTGAGCGGCTGTCCGGGCGATGGGGCGGACATGGTGCAGGTGATGGAGGGCCAATGGGGATCCCCGTTGCCGTTCCTCGCTTATTTTGACATGAACACCGGTGCGACGGTACCGGACCCCACGAACATCACCGTGTCCGGCACGTACGGCGCGGAATACTATGACGTTTGGTCGGGCTGCATCTATTCCGGGACCATGGTCTTCATCCTCTACCCGCAGGTGGACCTGGGGCCGGACCAGACCGTTGTCACGTGCGGGCCCACTGCGGAGGTCGATCTGGTGCAGCTCACCGGCGGCCCGTCCGGGTATTCCACGTGGACGTTCGACGGTGTATCGATCACATCCGCGCAGGCCCAGAACGCGTCCGCCGCAGGGGTGTACCAGCTTGTTCGGAGCAATGGAGCCGGTTGCAGCGATACCCTGTCGATCACCCTCACCGTGGCCGGTGTGTTCCTGGGTCCGGACCAGACCCTGAGCGTGTGTCCGGGCAGCCCGGCGGACCTCACCGCACTGTTCCCGCCGGTCGTGCCCAACGCCAGCTGGACCTTCGGTGGGCAGGTCTTCGGGGCACCAGAGGCGGCCAGCGTTCCCGGTATCTACACGCTCACGGCGACCGACGCGCAAGGCTGTTCGGATGAGGCCCAGGTGCAACTGGGGTGGGCTGCAGCGCCGGACCTCGGCCCCGATGGCATCATGGATATCTGTTCCAACGGCGTGGCCGACCTCACCACGCTCTACGATCTCAGCACCGGCACGGCGGAATGGACACTGGACGGTGTGCCATGGGTGATGCCCTACGCGGTGAACGTGCCCGGGGTGTTCCAACTGGTACAGACCAATGCCAGCGGATGCACGGATGCGGCCGTGGTGACGGTGACCGTATACCAGGCGCCATCACTTGGCCCGGACCAGGTGCTGAACGGTTGTGAAGGTGAGCTGGTAGACCTCACGGGGCTGTATGCGATGCAGGGCCTGCCGGCGAGCTGGTCGTTGGGTGGTGCTGCGGTATCTGACGCAAGCGCTGTGGACGAAGGCGGCACCTACCGGCTGGTGGTGAGCACGGTGGAGGACTGCCGTGATACGGCCTTCGTGACCATTACACTGCATGCCGCGCCGGTGCTGGGCGAGGATCAGGTGCTGAGCGTCTGCACCGGTGCCACGGCCGACCTGGAGGCGCTGTACGTGGCAGGGAGCAGCACGGCGAGCTGGACATTGAACGGCGCGGCGGTGGCCGATCCGGGCGCGGCGGAAGGACCCGGTACCTACCAGTTGGTGCTCACCAACGGCCATGGCTGCGCGGACACCTTGCTGGCGACCATCGATGTGCTTCCGACACCGGCGCTGGGTGCTGATGTGACCGTGGACCGGTGCGCCGGTGATGTGGTGGACCTTGCCGCCTTGTTCCCACTGGCGGGCTTGGAGACCGCCTGGACGCTCAACGGCGCGCCGCTGGACACGCCGGGGCAGGTGCAATGGAGCGGCACCTATCAGCTCATGGCCACCAATGCGGCGGGCTGTTCCGATGAGGCGGTCGTCCTCCTCACCATCCAACCCGCCCCCGATCTGGGTCCCGACCTGAGCTTCACGCTCTGCCCGTGGCAGACGGTGGACCTCACATCGGTCCTGGTGTTGGACGGCCTCACGGTGGATGTAACCCTGGACGGTGCGCTGGTGGACCCCGGAACACCGATCACCGACGCTGGCACCTACCTGGTGGTGGGCACCAATGCGGGGGGATGCCCCGATAGTGTTTGGGTGGAGGTGGGTGCGGTGGATTGTCTGTGTGAAGCGGACTTCGTGCACGAAGGTGCCTGCATCCAGGACCCCGTGGCCTTCACCGTACTTGCGGACAGTGCGGTGGTGGGTGTGCGTTGGGACTTTGCCGGTGCAGCCGATGCCATCACGGGAACCGCTCCGGTGGTGAGGTTCAGCGGGTCCACGACGGTGCAGGTGACCATGGAGGTGACCCTTTCGTGCGGGGTGGTGACGGTGCAACGGCCCATCGTGGTGCCGGATTGCTCGGATCTGTGCAAGGTGTACATCGCCAACGCCTTCTCACCGAACAACGACGGCATCAACGATGTGTGGAGCTGGAACGGCGAATGCCTGCCGGAGGCGATGGACCTGGTGGTGATGGACCGCTGGGGGCAGATGGTCTTCACCTCGGCGGATCCCCTGGCGGGCTGGGACGGCACCCTTGCTGGAACACCCGTTCCTCCGGGCGTGTACAGCTACCGCATGCGCTACCGACTGCCCTACCAGGATGAACGGGTGGCCTCTGGATCGGTGACCCTCCTACGTTGATCCGCAAAGGCCGGTCATCGGCAGTGCGTGCCTCCGCGATCAGGGCAGGGGTGCATCCAACTGTGCGAGAACGTGCGCCGTTACCAGGCGTGAGCCCCGCTCATTGAGGTGGCTGTAGTCCACGAACAGGCTGTCCGGCCAGCGCTGGTCGGTGGCGTCCAGTACGGCGTGCCCTTGCGGCTCCAACAAAGTGCGTACATGCCGCACATGACCCCGGACCGTAATGTCCACTTCAGCCGTGCGCACACCTGTCCGGTAGGGGGATTGGATGTATACCAGCCGCACACCCTGCTCTCGAAGGTACCTGCCAAGGTCCGCCAGCTTATCGTATTCACCGCCGCTCAACCACCTGGCCTTGGGGGGGCGGCGCTCCCAGCGACCACGATCGATGCGGTCGGGGGGGATCACCAAGGCCGCCCAGCCATGATCGTCCACGTTCATGAACTCGTAGTTGCTGCGGTCCAGCATGCGGATCCTGTTGCGCTCCATTTCACGCAGGTAGTAGGCCGGTCGGAGGCTGCGCAGGTAGGCCTCCGGCGTGCTCCAACGCTGCAGGTAGCCGGTTATGCGCGCGGTGTCCAGCGCATGGCGGTGCAGATCCGGTACGGCATCGCTCAGGTTGCCCATCACGATCACGGTGCGGGGCTTCATCAACGGCACCAGGACATGGGCCAGGGAATTGCACTGCTTCATATCCAGGCCCCAGGCCCCCATGTTCACGTAGCTGGTATCCTGGAAGTGTGCAACCACTTCCGGGCTGCTGAGGTTGTTGAGGGTCATGCTGGAGCCGAGGGCCAGCACGTTGCAGGCATGCGCGCCCCGGTGCCGCAGGTCGCTCAACTTCATGTTCAGCGCTCCATTGGGGCTGATGCGTGGCGCAGGCAGGAAGTGGCGGTAGCTCCATACATAGGCACCCATGCCCAGCAACGCCAGTGTGCCGAACAGCAGGGCATGTAACAGGAAACGGCGCATGGGGTCAGAACTGGAAATAGATGAAGGAGTCCCCGTTGTTGGGGGCCAATAGCACCATGGCGGCCACCAGCGTCAGGTAGATACCCCAGCGGAGGGGCCGTTGCGGAACCCTGTCCAGTACCAGGCCATGTTGTTGCTCGCGTTGCACCCATTCCACGGCAAGGAGCAGCCCTGCTCCTCCGATCATCGTGGCCCAATGGCTGGGCAGGGTTCCGGGTGGTGCTCGGAACGCGGACGGCGAGAACATCTCGCGGAACGCATGGAACGCCACCTCGATGGTGGGTGAGCGGAAGAAGATCCGGGTGAGGGCGATGAGCACGAAGGTGCTGAGCATGTGTCCGGCGTCGCTCCAGCTGGGGAGCAGCCTGCCGGGTGCGAGCGGACCTGTGAACTTGCGGTGGCGCGCCAGCAGGATGGAGGGCAGGAACAGCAGCAGGTTGGCGGCCCCCCACGCCACGAAGGTCCAGTTGGCACCGTGCCAAAGGCCGCTAACGATGAAGATCGCCGCCACGTTGCGTGCCACCATCCACCGGCCACCCTTGCTGCCGCCCAAGGGCAGGTACAGGTAGTCGCGGAACCACGTGTTGAGGCTGATGTGCCAGCGGCGCCAGAACTCACCCACATCGCGCGAGAAGAAGGGGAAGTTGAAGTTGCGCTTCAGGTCGAAACCGAACAGGCGCGAACTGCCGATGGCGATGTCCGAATAACCGCTGAAGTCAGCATAGATCTGGAAGGTGAAGGCGAGCAGGGCCACCCACCAGCCGCTGCCGTACTGTAGTGCCGGGTCGCTCCATACCATGTCGGCATAGATGGAACAGTTGTCTGCGATCACCACCTTCTTGAAGAAACCCCAGAGCATCTGCCGCAGGCCGTCGCGCGCCAGCGCCGGGTCGAAACGGCGCGCACCCATGAACTGTGGCAGCAGGTGGCTGGCGCGTTCGATGGGTCCCGCCACCAATTGGGGAAAGAAGAGGATGAAAGCCCCGAACGCCACCGGGTCGCGCGAAGGCTTCAGTTGTCCGCGGTACACATCGATCGTGTAGCTCAACGTCTGGAACGTGTAGAAGCTGATACCCACCGGCAGCACGATCCGCAGGGTCCGCAACCCGATCTCCTGGCCAAGGAGGCTGAATGCGCTGTTGAAGCTGTCAACGAAGAAGTTGTAGTACTTGAAGAAGCCCAACATCCCCAGATTGATGGCCAGGCTGATCACCAGTAGCAGCCGGCGCCTGCCGGGTGTGCCGGCGCGTTCCATGCCGATGGCAGCGAAATAGTCCGTGGCTGCGCTGATGAACACCAGGCCCAGATACCGCCAGTCCCACCAGCCATAGAACACCATGCTGGCGAGCAGGATGAACGCGTTCTGCTGCGCGGTGCGACGGAAGACGAACCAATAGAGCAGGAAGACGATCGGCAGGAAGACCGCGAAATCGATCGATGAGAAGAGCATCCTGCGCCTGTTATGGAAAAGCGGACCAAGATTACACCATTTGCATGCCATGGAACAACTGGTTGGGGCATCGGGCCCCACGGTTCGGCGGACGCGTATGATCTTCGCTTCATGGCAGGAAGCGCAGCGGCACTTCGCATCGTTTTGGCGGACCCCCTTGATCTGGTGGCCGATGGCATGCGGCAGCGGCTGGCCGGTGGCGGTCTGGATGCCGTGGTGCTGCATGCGGCCACCGGGGATGAGGTGCTCGCGCTGTTGGCCGATGCACCGGCTGACCTGCTCCTGCTGGAGGTGTCGCTACCGGGGATGGACGGCATCGACACCATGCGTGCGGTGAAGCGTCTTCATCCAGCGTTGCCGGTCCTCGCCCATTCGGCCCTTACCGATATCGAGTACGTGAACAGCATGCGGATAGAAGGTGCTTCCGGCTACCTGTTGAAGGGGTGCGACACGGCGGAACTGTTGATGGCGATACGCACGGTGATGGCCGGCGGACAACATTTGAGCCCGGCCGCCCAGGCCAGTGTGGATGCGGGATACGCCTACACGGACAAGCGCATGGACGGTCCTTATGTCGGGCTCACCGCCAGGGAGCGTGAGATCATCCGCATGATCGCCCTGGAGCATACCAACGGCGAGATCGCCACGGCGCTCTTCATCAGCGAGGATACGGTGAAGACACACCGCAAGAACCTGATGACCAAACTGAACGTACGCAGTGTGGCCGGGCTGGTGAAGTACGCTGTCGACCGCCGCTGGGTGTAGATCCCCCACTTGTGGGTATTGATGCGGTCGGGCTGCCCAGCGCACCTTTGGAACATGGCTTGAGCAATGCCATCGTACCATGGAAAAGCGCCTTCACTTCTCCTGCGAGGCAGCCTTGTTGACCGCCCTGTTCGCGCTGGTGGCCCTCTCCCTGATCGCAGCTCCTGCCGGTCCCGAGGCCATCCGCATTTCCGGTCAACTGCATAGCACCGACGGCAGGGTGCGCGATGCGGTGCTGGTGGTGGAGTTGGAGGGTGCACATTGCCTGCAGGCCGAATTGCGGGAAGATGGCCGCTTCCACATGGACCTGCCGCTGGACAGCAAAGTGCGCCTGCACTTCATCCAGCCCGGCCACCTTCCCAAGGAGGTGGAGGTGGACACCCGCAACGCGCTGAATACTCCGAAGGCGCTTCGCGAGAACCGCAAGGTGAAATTCGAGGTGGTGCTGGAGTCCGAGGAGCAGCGACCGGGCAGGCGGTACGAAGATCCTGTGGGTGCCATCCGCTTCGTCAGTGGCACCGGCACCATGAAGGTGCTGCACGCCCTGCGGTTGGTGGCCGATGAAGCGCCGTAGGTGGTGGGTGAGGCACGGGCATGATGAATGCAGAAGGGGTCCCGCAAGGCCCCTTCGCTCTGGAGATCGGTGCTGTCCCTTACTTGAACGCCTGCAGGCCGGTGATGTCGGCGCCGGTGATCAGCAGGTGGATGTCATGCGTGCCTTCGTAGGTCACCACGCTCTCCAGGTTCATCATGTGGCGCATGATGGGGTACTCGTTGGTGATGCCCATGCCGCCGAGGATCTGGCGGGCTTCGCGGGCCACGGTGAGGGCCAGGTGCACGTTGTTGCGCTTGGCCATGCTGATCTGCGCGGTGCTGGCACGTCCCTCGTTGCGAAGTGTGCCCAGGCGCCAGGTGAGCAATTGGGCCTTGGTGATCTCGGTGACCATCTCTGCCAGCTTCTTCTGGGTGAGCTGGAAGGCCCCGATCGGTTTGCCGAACTGGATGCGTTGCTGGCTGTAGCGCAGGGCGGTATCGTAGCATTCCATGGCCACACCAAGGGTACCCCACGCAATGCCGTAGCGTGCGCTGTCGAGGCAGCTCATGGGCGCACCAAGACCATTGCGGCCCGGGATCAGGTTGCCCTTGGGCACCTTTACATTGTCGAACACGAGCTCACCGGTGGGGCTGGCGCGCAGGCTCAGCTTGCCGTGCGTGGTGGGGGTGGTGAAGCCCTCCATGCCGCGCTCCACGATCAGGCCGTGGATTCGGCCCTCGGTGTTCTCGGCCTTTGCCCACACGATGGCCAGATCGGCGAAGGGGGCGTTGCTGATCCACATCTTGGCGCCGTTGAGCAGGTAGTGGTCGCCCATGTCCTTGAACACGGTGACCATGCCGCTGGGGTTGCTGCCGAAGTCGGGCTCGGTGAGGCCGAAGCAGCCGATCTTCCTGCCCTGCACCATGTCAGGCAGCCACTTCTTCTTCTGTTCCTCGCTGCCGTACTTCCAGATGGGATACATGGCCAGCGAGCCCTGAACGCTGCACAGGCTGCGCAGGCCGCTGTCGCAACGCTCGATCTCCTGCATGATGAGGCCGTAGCTGATCTGGTCCAGGCCGGGGCCGCCGTATTGCTCGGGCACGAAGGGACCGAAGGCGCCGATATCCGCCAGCCCGGGTATGATGTCCTTGCTGAAGTCCGCCTTTTCGAAGCGCTCCTCGATGATCGGTTTGAGGTGCGTGCTCACATGCTTGCGCGCCGTATCGCGGATGAGCTTCTGCTCCTCCGTGAGCAGCTCGTCCACCAGGTAGTGGTCGTGGCTTTGGAACAGGTCGGTGGCAGCCTTTTTGGACGTTGCTGGGGAGGTGCTCATGGGCAATGGGCGCTGATCTCGGAATGGGGGGCAAAGGTAGTTATGCGGCAGGAGCGCTACCGGGCCGGAGGGGCTACTTTTGTAGGATGCCGCCCGACGCATTACGCGCCACTGACCCACTCAACGCCGAGTGGGTCACGATCGTTCTGGTCCTTTCGCTTTCCCTGCTGGCCCGGATCAATGTCAGCGCGCCGCGCAAGTGGGGGGTTCTGGCCCAGGCGCTTTTCAGGCTTCGGCTGGGCCGCCAGGTGCTGCGCGATGAGGTGGACCTGCGCGACCGTGCGCTGTGGGGCCTGCTGTTGCCGGCGGTCGCGTTGATCGCCTTGTTCGCCTGGCAACTGGACACCCAGGGACGGATCGGGGGAGACCTTGCGTACCCGCAATGGGTGGGGGTCGTGCTGCTCGTCATCGGGTCACAATTGCTGCTGAACGCTGCTCTGGCGTGGTTGCTGAGCGACCGGGGAGTGTTGATGGAGCACAGCTACACGGGGCTGCTTCTGCACATCCTTGCGGGTATGTTGCTGCTGCCGGTGGTGGCATTGGTGTCCTATCGGGTCGAATGGCGCGTGGAGGTGGGCTGGATGGGGCTCGGCCTGCTGGCCGGATCGGTGGTATACCGGTGGTTCAGGGGGGCATGGCTGGGGCTTTCCGAGGGTGCTTCCGGACACCACATATTGCTATACCTTTGCGGCGCCGAATTCCTGCCTGCCCTGCTGCTGGTCAGTAGTTTGCACGTTGGTTGAGCGCCCCACCACCCAAAGTCGAACGGACCTTGAAGATCAAGTCCATACTTGTCTCGCAGCCCGCGCCCACGGACGACAAGTCGCCTTACCATGAACTCGCCCGGAAGTACGGTCTGAAGATCGACTTCAGGCCCTTCATCAAGGTGGAGGCGGTTCCGGCGCAGGATTTCCGGCAGGAGCGCGTGAGCATCCTGGACCACTCGGCCGTGGTGTTCACCAGTCGCAATGCGGTGGACCACTTCTTCCGCATGTGCAAGGAGATGCGCCTCACCGTGCCGGAGGGCATGAAGTATTTCTGCGTCAGCGAGAGTGTGGCGTATTACGTCCAGAAGTACATCGTGTACCGCAAGCGCAAGGTGTTCATCGGAAAGCAGTCCTTCTCCGACCTGATGGACGTGATCAAGAAGCACAAGGAGGAGACCTACCTGGTGCCATGCAGCGACATCCAGACATCGGAGATCCCCATGCTCATGGACAGGGCGGGGGTGAAATACACCAATGCGGTGTTCTATCGCACGGTGGCCAGTGACCTCAGCGATATCAAGAAGCTGGAGTACGACATGCTGGTGTTCTTCAGTCCGGGGGGTATCGAGAGCCTGAAGAAGAACTTCCCGAAGTTCAAGCAGGGCACGGTGGCCATTGCAGCGTTCGGGTCCACGACGGCAAGGGCCGTGGTGGAGAACGGCTACCGGCTGGACCTGGAGGCCCCCATGCCCGAGGCCCCCAGCATGACCGGGGCCATCGAATGGTATGTCAAGCGCGAAGCCAAGAAGAAGTAGTATCCCGGGTGTGCGCAGCGGTCCGGAGGATGTGCGCTGACCTGCGCCACGACCGCCGATGAGCCCCCCCCGCCTCACCTTCCGCAAGCACGAACACCTGTGCGGCCAGCTGCGCATCCAGGAGGTGTTCCGCCGCGGCCGTGGACTGAGCGAGCCCCCGTTCCGCCTCATCGGTCTGCGCATGGCACTGCCCACCACGGCACCGGCGCAAGTGGCCTTCAGTGTACCGCGCAAACAGCTGCGCCGCGCCGTGGACCGCAACCGCATGAAGCGCTTGATGCGGGAGGCCTACCGCCACACCAAGCCCGCACTTCATGCCCGCCTGGCCGAAGGCACTTACCAGGTGGCGTGGCTGTTCATCTATCAGGCACGGCACTTGTTGCCCCAGCATGAGGTGGACCGGAAAATAAGCCGTGCCCTGCACCGTTGGCTTGATGAAGATGCTCGCTAAGTGGCTCGCCCTGCCCCTGGTCCTGCTGGTGCGTTTGTACCAGTGGGTGTTGTCACCGCTGCTGCCCGGCGTTTGCCGCTACACACCAAGCTGTTCCGCCTATGGGTTGCAGGCCCTTCGACGCTACGGCGCCTTCCGCGGCGGCTGGCTCACCCTGAAGCGCTTCCTATCTTGCCATCCTTGGGGCGGTCACGGTTACGACCCCGTCCCCGATCCATCCTCCCAGCCATGCACATCCCATCCTTCCGCAAGGCACCCGCACTGAGGTCGCTGGTCGTCACCGGTGCCATTGCCGGTGCCGGCTACATCGGCCTGGCCGCTGGCGACAACTTCTTCGAGATCAGCAAGAACCTGGAGATCTTCACCGAGCTGTACAAGGAGCTGAACATCTACTACGTGGATGATACCCAGCCCGGACAGTTGATGAAGACGGGCATCGATGCGATGCTCAACTCGCTCGATCCCTACACGCAATACATCCCGGAAAGCGATATGGAGGATTATCGCTTCATGACCACCGGCCAGTACGGGGGCATCGGGGCGCTGATCCGCCGCCGTGATGACAAGGTCTATATCAGCGAGCCCTACGAGGGCTACCCCGCCATGAAGGCGGGCATCTGGGCGGGCGACGAGATCGTGCAGGTGGAGGGCCGCTCCGTGGCCGGCATGGAGACCGATGAGGTAAGCAAGCTGCTCAAGGGTCAGGCGGGTACACCGGTGAAGGTGCTGCTGCGTCGCGGTGGTGCAGAGCCCGTGCTGCACACCCTCACCCGCGAGGAGATCAAGATACCCGATGTGCCCTACAAGGCCATCATCGACAGTGCGGACCATGTAGGCTACCTCAAGCTCAACAGCTTCACCCAGACGGCCGGCCAGGAGGTGCGCAACGCGGTGAAGGAGCTGAAGGAAAAGGGGGCCACCAAGTTGGTGCTGGACCTTCGTGGGAACGGCGGGGGATTGCTGCGCGAAGCGGTGAACATCGTCAACCTGTTCGTGCCCAAGAACGAACTGGTGGTGGAGACCAAGGGACGCATCCCCGAATGGGACAAGACCTACAAGACGCTGAGCGAGCCGCTTGACGCGACCATCCCCTTGGTGGTGCTCGTGGATGGCCAGAGCGCGAGCGCGAGTGAGATCGTGAGCGGTGCCCTGCAGGACCTGGACCGTGCGGTGATCGTGGGTGAACGCACATTCGGCAAGGGCCTTGTGCAGCAGACGCGCGATCTCTATTACAACAGCAAGTTGAAGGTGACCGTGGCCAAGTACTACATCCCCAGCGGCCGGTGCATCCAGAAGCTCGATTACGCCAACAAGGACAGCAGTGGCAAGGCCGTGGAGGTCGACGAAACAAAGCTGGCCGAGTTCGCCACCCGCAATGGACGCAAGGTGTACGATGGGCGCGGCATACTGCCCGATGTGGAGGTGGAGGATCCCGAGCTGGCCAAAGTGGTCGGCGCCCTCTACCAAGAGGACCTCATCTTCGATTTCGCCACCAGGTACAGGGCCTCCCACCCCACGCTCGAGGATGCGCGCACCTTCCGCATCAGCGATGAGCTCTACGCCGGGTTCGTGTCCTATGTGCAACAGCACGAGTTCCATTATGACACGGAGAGCCTCAAGAAACTGGACGAGCTGATCGCCACGGCGAAGAAGGAGCGCTACTATGCGCACAGCGAGCCCCAGATCGAAGCCTTGCGCAAAGAGCTGGCGCCGGACCGGAGCGAGGAGTTGGTGCGCTTCCGTGCGGACATCGAGGATGTGTTGAAGAATGAGATCGTCTCGCGCTACGAGTTCCAGACGGGTCGCGCGAAAGCCTCTCTGGACACCGACCCCTACATTCTGAAAGGGATGGAGCTGCTCACCACGGGCCGCTACGCCACCATACTCTCGGGTCGCTAAGCCGCACCGGGTTCCTCATGGTGGCAGGGCAGCATTGGAGCGACCGGCTGCATGTGGCTGCCCTGGCCCTGTGCCTCATCTTCCTGCCGTGGAGCACCGCCTTCCTGAGCATGGCGCAGATGCTGCTGGTGGCCAATTGGATCGCGGGTGGTGTGTTCTTGCGCACCATGGCCACCCGCTGGCGCTCCGCTTTTGCCACCGCACCGTCCATCGTCTTCCTGTCGTTCTTCGGCCTGCACGTGCTGGGCTTGTTGTGGACAGAGGATCTGGGCTGGGGGCTTGACCTGGTGCGCATCCTGCTGCCGGTGCTCAGCTTCGGGGCCGTGCTTGCAGGTTCGTCACGGCTCACTGCGGGGAACTTCCAGTTGCTTCTCTTGCTCGGTGCCTGGAGCGCCGTGGCCAGTTCGGTGTTCGGTGCCGTGTTCAGCCAGGCTGACGCAGCTGACTACCGTGGGCTGTCGCTCTTCATCAGCCACATCCGGCTGGCCCTGATGCTGTGCCTGGCGGTGGCCGTGTTCGTGTGGAGAGGTTCACGCGGTCCATGGTGGGAACGGCTGGCACGGGTGGGGGGCGTTGCCTGGGTGGTTTATGTTCTCGCCCGCTTGGGCAGTGTGCAGGGTTTCGCGCTCCTGGCGCTGCTCGGTGTTTTCCTGCTCTGGCGGGTCGCCGGACGCCTTGCCCCACTTCCGCGCCTGGCACTGCGCATCGCTGTGGTCGTGGTGCCTCTTGTGTTGATCGTACCACTGGTGGGGACCCTGCGTTCCGCGCTGCGCCTGCCGCCCGCCGATCTGCCGCAGACCGCGCCGCGCAGCGTGGGGGGTGAAACCTACGTGCACGACCTGTCCAATTCCCAGCAGCAGAACGGCCATTACGTATGGACCCATATCGCATGGGCCGAACTGCATCGTACGTGGCCCCTGCGCAGCGACCGGGACCTGGGGGGGGTCGATGATCGCGGACACGAAATGTGGGCCACGCTCCTGCGTTATATGGCGAGCCGTGGTCTTGCCAAGGACAGTGTGGGCGTGATGGCATTGAGCGATGCGGACGTGCAGGCCATCGAGCGGGGTATGGTGGACCATCGTGCGGGCAGCCGCAACATGCTCGCACAGCGCGTGGATGAGCTGGTGTTCGAGTTGCAGAACTACCGCGACAAGGGCACCGCAGGCGGCCATTCGTTGGCCATGCGCCTGGAATACTGGCGCACCGGCTGGCACATCGCACGCCGTCACTGGCTCACCGGCGTGGGAACCGGTGACACACAGCGGGCCTTCGATGCAGCGTACGCCGCCGGGGGTACCACGCTGCCACCGGCCTGGCGCCACCGCGCACACCAGCAGTACCTTACGCTATGGATCAGCTTCGGTGTGTTCGGCCTCATCTTCAGCCTGTGGACCTGGGTGTGGCCCGCATGGCGCACCGATGCGTGGAGGCATCCGGTCTTCCTGGCCTGGGCGGTGATCCTTGTGGTGGCCAACCTGAGCGACGACACCATTGAGACACAGGCGGGCGCCACCTTCTTCGCGCTGTATTACGCGCTCTTCGTCTTTGCGGCGCCGCGTATCACTGCCGGGGAAGGTCCTCCAAAAGAGCCAGCACCCGCTCGGGTGTGATGGCATGCACCTGTGCAAGCGGTTCCGCATTGCGGAGGTCAGGGGGAGCCATCAGCACATGCACGTCCCTGCCCAAGGGTGCCCAGCGCCCGGGGTGGATCGGTGGCGTATCCGCAAAAAGACCGATGGCACGGATACCTGCCGCCGCCGCGATATGCAGTGGACCTGTGCTTGCTGCCACAAGAGCGTGGCATCCACCGATGAGGGCCACCAATTGCGCCAGGTCCACCCTGCCACCAACATCAGTGACGTGGGGGAGCTGTACGGGTAGTTCCCGCCGGTATCGCTCGGCTTCGGCTGCGGTCCCGGTGAGTATCACCTGGAAGCGCTCCGGATCCAGCGCATGGATGAGGCTTGCGAACCGCTCCTGGCCCCATTCCACCGCGCTCCCCTTGGAAAGCGTGTGCAGCACCACGCGTGTGCGGTCCGATCGGAGCATCCCTGCGATGGTCGCATCCGGTGCCGGAGGCTGGAACCCACTGAGCGTGCCCAGCTCGGCCAGGGACGGCATTTCGACGATGCCCAAGGGGGCCAGCAGTTTCAGGTTCAACTGGGCCTCATGCAGATCGCTCCGCCGCCGGCTGAAGCGTGGTCGGTCCGTGCAGGTGAGCCAGTGCCACCACCGGTGTGCCGTGCCGATGCGTTGCCGGATGCCGGCGTGCTTGCACCATGCAGCCACCTCCCGTCGTGGGAAGACATGCACCACCGTGTCGATGTGCAGCTTGCGCAGCTCCAAGGCAGCGGCCTCCGGTCCATACTGCTCAAGCACATTGAGGTCCAGCACCTGGTCCACATGTCGGCAGTGGCTCAACACAGGGGCCGTGTAACTGCGTCCCAGGAAACTGATGCGCACGCCCGGAAAGCGCTGCTTCAGCAACCCTGCCATGGGCAAGGTCACCATCACATCACCGATGCTGTCCGTGCGGCTAAGCAGGATGTGCTCAGGTGGCGGCATGGAGGGTTTTCAGCTTGGTGTACTTCAGGTATACCGCCCGAGCTGATAGCCGGGCGATGTGCCACCCGGCCCACCCGTCCAGGATGCCCAACTGCACGAAGTATCCGTGGATGAACTTGGCCAGGGGTGAAAGCCAGCGCTTGAGGCAGCTGCCCCGCTTGCCGGCGGCGTGCAGTTTGCGGGCATGGAGCGTGCTGTACCGCTCGATGCGCTCGTGGTGCGAGGCAAGCGTTGGATAGCTGTAGTGCAGCAGATCGCCAGGCAGATCGTGGATGCAGGTGCCTTGGGCGAGCGCAAGGGTCTCGTGCACATGGCTTCCCTCCCACCTTGCATGGTCCCGATGGAAGAGGCGCACCTTGCTGTCCGGGTACCATCCCCCGTGCCGCACCCAGTGGCCGCAGTAGTTGGTGAGGCGCTTCACACGATACGCTCCGGAGAAACCGGTGCGAGCAACCTGTTGCAGCGCGCTGCGCAGTGGATCGGAGAGGGCCTCATCCGCATCAAGGCTCAGGATCCACGGATGCAGCGCCAGGGCGTTCGCGAAATTCTTCTGCTCGCAGTAGTCCGTCCAGGGGCGCACAACCACACGAGCCCCCTCGGCCTCGGCCAGCGTGCGGGTGGCGTCGGTGCTTTCAGCATCCACGATGACGATGTCGTCACACAGGCCCTTCAGCGAGCGCAGGCAGCGCACGATGTTGTGTGCCTCGTTGCGCGTGATGAGCACCGCGGACAAGCCCTGCATCAGCCGTGCAAGCTACGGGACCCCTTGTTCAACGGAGGTGGGCCACCACGAAGCGTCCGCGCCCGATCTCCGCTTTCCCATTGCCGATGCGGAAGAGGTAGATCCCGGCGGACAGGCCGGCAACGGGGACCGCGGTACGTCCGGACCCTACCGCATGTTCCAACACAAGGCGGCCGCTTTCGTCCATCACCCGGACAATGCTGCGGGCGTCCACTTCCCCATCCAGGTCGATGAACAGCACACGGTCCGCCGGAGAGGGGAAGACCCTGACCGGTGAAGCGGCGGGTGCATCCACCGAAAGCGGTGTCAACAGTTCCACGCAGTAATCCTCGGTCTCACCGAAGTCAGCGTTCTCGCATCCGCTCGCAATGGCGGTGTTGTATTTCATCATCACGCGCAGGCGTGTCACGCCCGCCAGCGCCGACGCAGGAACGGTGAGCGTACCCGTCACCGTGGTGTTGCTCGGGCCGGCGGTGAAGAGCTGTTCCTGGGGGCTGAACTCCGCATCCTGGTCGGCATCGAGGAACACGGCCCAGCGCTCGTTGTATTGGAAGAACGAGAATCCCGGGCTGAGGCTGACCGGATACGACTGGCCGAGCTCCATTTGCACTGCGGTGCCGGTGAAGTCACCGTAGCCATCGTTGCTTCCGCTGGCATTCTGAAGACCGCCGATGGATACGTTCGCGATCCACTCGTCGCTGCCATCATCGGCTGCGGCATCGCAATAGGTATTGTCCACACAGGCACCGCAACCGGTGGTGGCCACCGGAATGGAGGCGCTCCAGGTTTCTTCCACACCGGCGCAACTTCCAGCCACCTGGAACTCATAGGTCGTGCAGGGCACCAGACCGGTGACGCTTCCGAACGCCTCGTTCGTGGGGTTGGCCAGGGTCCATGCGGTGGTGCCCTGAACACGATAGCGCACGGTGTACTGCTGTGCCGCCAGCACACCGGTCCAGGACAGGTCGATGGCATCATCGGCCACGGCTTCCGGCTCGAGGGTGAGCGGCGCGTTGCAGCATCCTTCGCTCGTCCAAACAAAGGAGGCCCCGAAATCGCTCTCCTCGCCATCGCAGAGCGGTCGCACCTGGAATTCGTAGGGGGTGCAAGCACTCAGACCGGTGACTTCCACGGTGGGGCCGCTGAGCCCGTTGAGGGAGGTCCATGTGTCAGTTCCTACGGCCCTAAAGCGCACGTCGAAGGCACCCGTGGTGGGCGCGTTCCAGCTGAGCGTGCTGGCGCCTATGGCGGGACTGCTTGCGGCCAGACCGAAAGCGCCGGGACAGGTTCCGCAGGCGTTCATGATCAGCTCCATGCTGTTGCCTGCACTGATGCGGCCACCCGTGACGGTCTGCCCGGCAAGGTTGCCCACCTGCTCCACACCTTCGAACAGCTTGTCGCGCACATATCGCGCACCTTCGGCCGGGTCGGCGTTCACCAACGCCATCAGCGAGGCGCAGGGGGCGCTGTACAGCAGTCCGATGACCCCGGCGGTGAGCGGGCTTGCAAAGCTGGTCCCGCTGGTGCTGCCATATCCGCCGCCAAGGTTGGTGGTGAATACGCTGGCGCCCGGCGCACCCACATCGATCGTGGTGGCACCGTACGCGCTGAAGGTGCGGTTGTCCTGGTCGTTGGTGGCGGTCACACTGATCATGAACTCGCTGGCACAGGCGGTTGGCAGGTCCCCCACGGCATCCACGTTCACGTTGCTGTTGGAGGTTGCTCCACAGTTCAGGATACCCTCGGCCCCAAGGCTGTCATACACCGCGCACCAGAGCGGCGAATCCTCTGGCTGGCCGTTGTCGATGCCCCAGCTGGCATTGGTGCTTACCACGAAGGCGCCCTTGCCGCCGCCGGTCTCATTGTAGTCGCGACGCATCACCCACGGATAGGTGTAGGACTCCACCACATCGGCCTCGTCGGCGCTGCTGTAGTCCACCACCATCATCTTCACGTTCCAGTTGGCACCGCTCACGCCGAGGCTGTTGTTGCCCCGGGCTCCGATCATGCCGGCCACCTGCGTCCCGTGTCCGCCACCATACACGTTGTCGTTGTTGCTGCCGGGGTTCCAGCCACGATGGTCGTCCACGTAGCCGTTGCCATCGTCATCGACCCCATTGTTGGGGATCTCGCCCCGGTTGAACCACGCGTTGCCGATCAGGTCGGGATGCGGAAGGTCGGCATTCTCGATGATGCATACGACGATGGTATCCCCTGTAGCGGTGACACCGCCGGTACTGATGTTCCAGGCGGCCTCACTGTCGATGTTATCGTGATGCCACTGGTTCCCGTACTGCGTGTCGTTGGGAGCCACGCGCTGTTGCACCAGGTGGTTGTTCTGGGCCAGCTGCACATCCTTGTGGCTGCGCACTGCACGGAGCATGTCGGGCTGCGCGATGCGGGCCTCATCGAACCGGAGGAGGTAGGTGCGCCAGGGAGCGCTCACCGTGCGCTTCAGGGCAGCTCCCGTAGGCTGCCCGTTCATCATGCGGAGCTCATCGATCAGCACGTGCGGATCGGCACCGGGCCGCAGCATCACCAGTACCTCACCGGCGCGGTAGGTGGGACCCTGGGCCATGGATGGTTGGGCGGCGACCAGCAGCAGGCTGGCCACGAGGGGACGGAGGTTCTTCATCGTCATGCAGAACAAAAGTACCGCTCCGAGGTTCGTGATGCCAACAGGGTAGGGCAGAACGGGTGCCAAACTTGGAGACTTGCTGGGGGCTGTGAGGGTGGTGTGCATCTCGATCGGCCGTGGAACGTGGGGCCGTGCCCGGCGCCACCCTCGGCCCAGCGCGGGGTTGCGGCATGTTGGGGCTCCCCGGAGGGGTGCGAACTGGAGTTCAGTGCCACCCGGTCGTACCCCCGCACAACCACCACGTCCTTCCGAACCCCATATCCCGCAGCACCTGTGCGGCCTGGGCACTCCGTCCGCCACCTTTCGCGCATACGGTGATGATCCGCTCCTTCGGCGACCAGCTGCGCGCGCGCTCCAGCAGCTCCGTGAGGGGAATGTTGATGGCCTCGGGCAGGTGACCGCTGGCGTATTCTTCGGGGCTGCGCACATCCACCACACGCACGTTCCGCTTGCCCAGCCACGGCTTCAGCTCGGCGGGCTCCAGGCAATCCCGTTCGCTGGGCATGCGCAGCCAAACCACGATGCCGCTCACAACCGTGACCGCACCGATGGCCAGGATGGAGGCCGTGATGCCGAAACGGTCGGCGATGAGGCCCGTGGCCAGTGCACCGATGGCATAACCGAGGTCGCGCCACAGGCGGAACACGCCCACGGCCTCACTGCGTTGCTGCGGATGCGTGTGCGCTGCGAGCACGGCAAGGAAGGTGGGGTAGACCAGTGCGGTACCCAGACCGAGCGCGGCACTGAGCGCGATGTAGGCGCCAGGAGCATGCACGTAGGGCAGTCCGAGGATGGCCGCGCCTTGCAGCACCATGCCGATGACGAGCAACGAGCGACGGTTCACATGGTCCGCGAGCTTGCCGGTGAAGAGCTGGCCGAGGCCCCATACGGCGGGGTACACCGCCGCGATGAGGCCGATGCGTTCCTGGCCGAGCCCTTCATTGAGCAGCAGCACGGGGAGCAGGCCCCACAGCATGCCGTCGTTCAGGTTGTTCACCAGGCCGGCCTG
This sequence comes from uncultured Chryseobacterium sp., assembly GCA_964559165.1. Lineage (GTDB taxonomy): Bacteria > Bacteroidota > Bacteroidia > Flavobacteriales_F > PHOS-HE28 > PHOS-HE28. Next base: position 1,423 of record CAZLGY010000031.1, on the reverse strand, counting down.
CGTGACGCTGCCCAATGTGCGGTGCGTGAGGCTGGTCTCCACGAACACGCGCTTGAGCTTCGGTAGCGGGCTATTCGCGGCCTCGGCGGCCACGTGGTGCCTCGTGTCCTTCACCCAAAGCAGCGTCATGCCCAGGCCGATCACCGCCAGGGCGATTCCCAGCTGGAAGGGCACGGGCCGTGGGCCGTAGTGCGCGGCCAGGTAGCCGGTGAGGAAGGCCATGCCACCCACGGCGAGGTAGCCGGCGAATTCGTTGAGCCCCATGGCGAGGCCGCGGTCCTTTTCGCCCACAAGGTCCATCTTCATCACCACGGTGCTGCTCCAGGCAAAACCCTGGTGGATGCCCAGCAGGATGTTCGCAGCCACCACCCAGGTCCACACATCCGCATGGATGAGCATGAACGGAACGGGTAATGCGAGCGACCAGCCGGTGACGAGCAGGGCCTTGCGCCCGTAGCGCGAAGCGAGCCGGCCGGTGAAGTAGTTGGCCAGCGCCTTGCTCACCCCGAAGGCCATGATGAAGCTGAGCGCCGACGCGTGCGAAGCGATGCCGAACTCCAGCTCGGCGAGCACGGGCAGCACCGTGCGTTCGATGCCCACCATGCCGCCCACGAAGGCGTTCAACACCACGAGCAGTGTGAACGGTTTCCAGTTGGCGCGAAGGCCGAGGGTGGTGCTCATCGGAGGAGGGTCAGATGATACCTGTGGACAGCAGTACGGCAATGACGAGGATCAACACGCCCACGGTGAGCTGCACGCCGCGCATGGTCACCTTGGGGATGAGCTTTCGGCCCCACCACGCACCGATGAAGGCTGCGAGCGTTGCAGCGATCAACAGGGGCCATTGCTCCTGGATGTCGGTGAGTGCGCCACCGCGCAGGTAGGTGGGTAGGCGGGTGAGGTCCACCAGGCAGGCGATGGCCACACCGCTCGCGATGAAGGCCTCTTTGGCCAGTCCGCTGCGCAAGAGGAATACGCTACGGAGCGCACCCTGGTGACCGCTCAGTCCGCCGAAGAAGCCGCTTATGAGTCCGCCCGGCACCAGCCACTTCGGCGGTAGCGAGAGGGTGTTCAGGGTCTTGGACAGCTCGAAGAGGCCGAAGAGCAACATGAGACCGGCGATGACGAGGTCCAGCGGATCCACCGGATGCAGCACGCCCTGGTAGATCGGTGCGCGTGTACCGAGCGAGAGCATAAGCGTGGCACCGATGAAGGCGCCCAGGATACCCGGTACTCCGAAGAGCAGGGTGGTGCGCCAATGGATGTCCCTCCATAGCAGCGCGAGCTTGAAGCCGTTGTTCAGCAGGTGGACCACGGCGGTGAGCAGGATGGCCACCTCCAGCGGGAAGAAGATCGCGAAGACCGGCAGCAGCAGGGTGCCCAGCCCGAAGCCGCTGATAAGCGTGACCAGCGAGGCGGCTAG
>CAZLGY010000030.1:4798-27221 GCA_964559165.1 uncultured Chryseobacterium sp. | reverse complement strand
ATGGAAGCTCTCCTCCTTGCAGATGCGCACCATGGCGCGTGCATAGGGACCGTAACTGGTGCGGCAGAGCATCACCTGGTTCATGATGGCGGCGCCATCCACCAACCACCCCACGGCCCCGATGTCGGCCCAGGTGAGCGTGGGATAGTTGAATATGCTGCTGTATTTGGCCTTGCCGCTCAGCAGGTCATCGATGGTCCGCTCACGGCTCGTGCCGAGGGTTTCACAGGCGCTGTACAGGTAGAGGCCATGCCCCGCTTCGTCCTGCACCTTGGCGAGCAGGATGGCCTTGCGCTTCAGGCTTGGCGCCCGGGTTATCCAGTTGCCCTCCGGGAGCATCCCCACCACCTCGCTGTGCGCATGCTGGCTGATCTGGCGCACCAGGGTCTTCCGGTATTCGTCCGGCATCCAATCGCGCGGCTCGATCTTCTGTTCGTCGTCGATCCTGGCTTGGAAGCGTTCCTCAAGGTTCTTGATCTCCGTCATGGCGGTAAGTGGGTTGCTAAGATAGGAGGATGCGTGCGCACGCTCGTGACGTGCGTCATCCCAGTGAACAATCGGGATGTCCCGGTGGTTCCCAACCGCCGCTTTCCAGTCATCACTTCGGTTAATTTTGCGGTCCTTCCAAAATGAACAGCTCCCGCATGGCGCGATTCCACAGCCTCGAGGTCACCGAAGTCCACCAAGAAACAGCGGACAGCATCGTCGTTGGCTTCGAGGTGCCCCCTTCGTTGCAGGAGGAGTTCCGGTTCACACACGGTCAATATGTGACGTTGAAGCTCACCGTGGATGGGCAGGAGCTGCGAAGGTCCTACAGCATCTGCAGCTCACCCCTCGATGCAGGAGGTTTCCGTATTGCGGTGAAGAAGGTCCCCGGAGGACGCGCAAGCACCCAACTGGTGGAGAAGCTCAAGCCCGGCATGCACATCGAGGTGATGACCCCGATGGGCAACTTCACCACTGCGCTCGACCCGGCCCGGGCCCGGCATTTCGTTGCCTTTGCCGCGGGAAGCGGCATCACCCCGATCCTGAGCATCCTGAAGACCGTTCTCCGCACCGAGCCCAACAGCCGGTTCACCCTCTTCTACGGCAATACCGATGTGGACCGGATCATCTTCCGCCAGCGCCTGGAGGAGCTGAAGGCCCAGCACGGGGCCCGGTTGAGCGTGCACCACATCCTGTCCAAGGGACACGACGCGGACCACCTGTTCAACGGACGCATTACCGCGACCAAGGCGAACGACCTGCTTGCACGGTTCGTGGACGGGTCCATGGAGCAGGAGTTCTTCATCTGCGGACCCGAGCAGATGATGGTGAACGTGAGCGAGGCGTTGGAGGGCCGCGGCATCGACAAGCGCCACATCCACATCGAACTGTTCACCACGCCGGTCACCACGGAAGCGGAACGCCCTTCACAACCAGCCGGTCCTGCTGCTTTCAACGGGGTGGCGGAGGTGGTGGTGATCATGGATGGCAGGGAGACCGTTCTGAACGTGCCGGCCACCGGTGATGCCATCCTCGATGCCGCGCTGGAAGGTGGGCTGGATGTGCCCTATGCGTGCAAGGGAGCCGTATGTTGCACCTGCAAGGCCCGTGTCGTGGAAGGCCAGGTGGAGATGATGATGAACTACGCACTTACGGATGAAGAGGTGGCCGCCGGCTACGTGCTCACCTGTCAGTCGCATCCCCGCTCGGCGCGTGTGGTGGTTGATTACGATCAGCACTGAGATCGGATATAACAGCGGGAAAGGCGGACCTTTCGGTTCCGCCTTTCCCGCTGTTCATGCGCTGCGGTCGCAACGCCCCGGTGATCATCGTTCCACACGCGCCATGTTCGTGACCTTTTCCTGCATGTGCGCCATGTAGTTCTCGCTGTGGTAGAAGCCGCCCATTTCGGGGTCCCAGCGAACGATGGCGCTCGGGAAGTCGTCGTAGAAACCAGCTTCCCCTGCCGCTTTTTTCGGGACCAGTGCGATGAAGCACTGGTATCCGGGGTAGGTCACCTGCTCCTTGGGGAGCGATGTGTTCACGAGTATCATCTTGGTGGCGAACCCTTCCTTCCGGACACGGATGGTGTATTGCTCGTCGAGGTCAAGGTTCACCTCGAACTGGCCTTTCTTCTTGACAGGCACCAGGCCGAGTGAGCTGTTGCCTTTGAATAGTTCCACGGTGCAGGCTGTCTCTCCCTTTCCGCCCACGAGCACCTGGCCCACGACAGGAACATACCAGCCCTCGGCCTGGTCGCGGCTGTCCACCAATTTTCCCTGGGCGAAGACCCCGGTCAACGCTTGCATGCCCAATGCAGCAACGAGCGACAACAGGGTGGGGGTATTCATTGGGCGATGCACGTTCTTCATGGTTCGAGCGGTGTTGCTTGGTACGTGTACGAAGGATGTGGCCTGGGGTTACATCACGCCACCTTGATGAACGGGATCGCGGCGGCCGGTGCGGTGTTCCGCGGGAAAGCGAGGTACAGGCAGGAGCCCTGGTCGATGGCACTTTCCGCCCATGCCGAGCCCCCGTGCTTGCGCACGATGCGGGAGACGATGGCGAGCCCGATGCCGGTCCCTTCGAACTGGTCGGCGCGATGCAACCGCTGGAACGCGCCGAACACACGGTCCTTGTGCTGTGGGTCGAAACCCACGCCATTGTCGCGCACGAGCAGCACATCCCGCTCCTCCTCCCGGAGCAGCTCCACCTCGATGCAGGGCAGGCTGCGCTGGCGGGTGAACTTCAGGGCGTTGGAAAGCAGGTTGTGCAGGGCCACTTTCAGGAGCGGGGCATCCGCCAGGATGGTGGTGTCCGCACCAGCGCGAACATGGACCTCGGCCTTGCGTTCGTCCGGTACCACCTCTGCGACAACCTCCGCGGCCAATGCAGCGAACGGCAGCTCGCGGCGGTCGAGCTCCCTGTTGTTGGTCTGTGAGAACCGCAGCATGTCATCCACCAGCCCGATCAGCCGTTGGGCTCCTTTTTGGATGCGCTCGGTGAAGGCCAGCGCTTCTTCATCGTGCTGCCCGGCACAATGGCCATGGAGCATCTCGCTCATGGCCGCTATGTTCTTCAGCGGAGAGCGCAGGTCGTGGGCGACGGAGTAGGAGTACGCCCCAAGGTCCTCCAACGCTTCCATGAGCTGCGCCGTGCGAGCGGTCACCCGGCGGTCAAGGTCCTGGTTCAGCTTGCGCAGGCGTTCCTCTTCCTGCCTGCGATCGGACACATCCTTGATGATGGCCTGGAAGATGTTGCGCCCGATCGCCTGGCGGCCCAGGTAGGTGGCGGTCATCAGGCAGTCCAGCACCTTGCCGGCGGGCGTCCTTATGGTCAGGTCCACATTGACGAAGGTGTTCCCGTTGCGTTGGCCACGCAGGGCCTGCACCAACCGCCCGGGGTCGTCGATGAACGGTGCGAAGCCGGAGCGCAGCAGTTCCCCCCGCTCCAGCCCCATCACCCTTTCACAGGCACGGTTCGCCTCGAGGATGGCCCCCCTGCCATCCACCAGCACGATGGGGTCCCCACTGCCTTCAAAGATCTGCCGGTACTGGTCCAGCAGCCGTTCCTTCTCATGTTTGAGCTGGTGGATCTCGAACGCTTGCTGGATGCGGAGCCGCAGGTCGTTCTCATCCCAGGGCTTGGTGGCATAGGCATAGATGCCGCCCTGGTTCACGGCAGCGACAACGGCCTCCAGGTCGGCATAGCCGGTGAGCAGCATGCGCATGCACCGGGGATGACGGGCGCGGACAAGCGCAAGGAACTCACTTCCGCTCATGCCCGGCATGCGCTGGTCGGAGATGACCACGTGCACGATCCCCTGGTCCAACAAGGCGAGCCCCTCCTGGCCGCTTTGTGCGGTGAGCACCTCCATCTCCCGTCTGAAGGCGGCTCGGAAGGCCTTCAGGTTCACCTCCTCGTCGTCGACGAACAGGACCTTGATACGTTCGGTGTTCATGCTGCCACGCCGGTTCGTTCGCGTTGATGGCGGAAAGGGATCCGCAGTTGGAAGCTGGTGCCGAGGCCGGGAGCGCTCTCCACAGAGATGGAAGCCCCGTGTTCCTGCACGATGCCGTACACGATCGCCATGCCAAGGCCGGTACCTTCACCCACCGGCTTGGTGGTGAAGAAGGGATCGTAGATGCGTTCCAATACTTCACGCGCCATGCCAACCCCGTTGTCGCTGATGGTCACGTGCGCCTCGTGCCCCGAACACACCGTACGCACGCACAGCACCCGCTCATGGTCGCCTGGCTTGTCCATGGTGGCCTGTATCCCATTGGTGATGATGTTCATGAACACCTGGTTGAGCTTGCCGGGATAGCACTCCACGGGCGGTAGCTGCTGGAGTTCCAGTTGCACGGTCACCTTGTCGCGGTACTGGGGGGCCAGTATGGCGAGGGTGGAACGGATGCCTTCGTTGAGGTCGGCCTCCTTGAGGTCATGCTCATCCAGGCGGGAGAAGTGGCGCAATCCACGGACGATCTCAGCGGTCCGTGAGGAGCCTTCCGCGATGCTGGCCACGATGTCCTCCATTTCCTCCAGCGTGGTGGCCAGGTCCAGGCGCTTCTCCAGTGCACGGATACCGGCCAGCACCTCGGGCCCGTCGTCCACCTTCAACCGCTGGTAGTGCTGCAGCACCTCAAGCAGGTCCTGCATGTTGCGCCTCAGGGGCGGTACGTTGCTCGATATGAAGTTGATCGGGTTGTTGATCTCATGCGCGATGCCTGCGGTGAGCTGACCGAGGCTGGCCATCTTCTCCGCGCTCACCAATTGTGCCTGGGTGCGCTTCAGCGTATCGTTGCTTTCCTGCAGGGCCTCCGTGCGCTCCCGCACCTTGCGCTCCAACAGTTGGTTCTGTTCCTGCACCAGACGCTCGTTCTCCTGCAGCGCGCGCAGTGTGTCCGCCTGGGAGCGCTCCTTTTCCTTGCGCAGGATGTTGATGCGATCGGCAAGACCGAAGGAGAGCAGCACACCCTCGATGGCCGAACCGAGCGGGATCGAATAGGTGGTGAGGTCGTTCCACGGCAACACACCCACGTCGCGCAGGATATACACGACCACGCCGGCAAGGAAGAACCCCCACGCCACCAGGAAGAACCGCGCAGCCCGTGAACCGGAGCGGATGGCCATCGCGGCCACCACGATGAGGAGCAGCGAATAAGGACCGGTGAGGGCATGCGCGAGCTGGTATCCGACCGCCCGCGAATGCACCAGGTGGATGAGCAGCGTGATCCCGATGAGCACCATGGCACCCTTCAGGATCCGGTCCATGCGCGGCAGCAGGGTGGGCAGTCCAAGGAACCGGCGGGTGAACGAACCCGCGAAGAGCATGGAGGCAAGCGTGAAGATGACCGATGCGCTGGCAGCGAAACGGGGCATGCCGGGCCATAGGTGTGCCTGGCCAATACCATGCAGGGTCAATTGGGCAAGGCACAAGGTGAGGATGTACAGCACATAGTGCAGGTAGCCCCTGTCACGCATGCTCAGGAATACGAAGAAGTTATACAGGACCAGGAACACCATCAGCCCCAGATAGGAGCCGCTCAGCAGGTTCCTGTTGCCCCGCTCGCCAAGGATGTGCTCGCGCGTGGTGAAGGTGACCGGCAGCTGCAGCTGTTTGACACTGCGCACCCGCATCAGGAGGGTGGTGCTGCCGACCGTGGGAAGGTGCACGTCGAAGGCCATTTCGGGATAGGCTCCCACGCGGACCTCCGCACCCACGGCCTGGCCGATCCGCGCCAGGCGCACCAGTTCACGACCGTTCCACGCGTAGGCATCGAGCTCGTCGATCTCCCAATAGGGGATGTACACCACCAACTTGTCCGAACCGGTCGCATTACCCAACCGGGTGCGCAGCCAGTGATCGTTGCCGCTGATGTGAAGGTTGATGACGTCTTCTGCCGAACGCGCATAACCGGCGGCGCGGAGGGCCTCCTCAGGGCCCAGGGTGCCAGGCGCCACGGACAGCACCTCGATGGCCTTTCCGGCCGGCCTGTCCAACGCTTCCTTTTCAAGTACATGCACCGGTTGCGCGCGCAGGCTCAACGCCAGCAGTGCGAACAGGGGTAGGACCAGGGTGCGGGTGGACATGCGCGGCGTTGTACGCAAGCCCGGACCCGAAGGTTGCTCAGGCCCTCAACGCCGCCTGCTCTTCCGCGATGTGGCGGAACAGTGGCTGGAAGTGCTCGCCGGCGACGGACTGCAGCCGATAGCGCACTGCATAGGGAATGCCCGTGGGCGCTTCGATGCGGTCCTGCGTCGGCCTGCAGCGCAGGCTCAGGATGCGCGTACGCCAATTGCCCGGCGCAGTGGCGAGCACAAGCGTGTCGGGGATCACCATGGCGAAGGACCTGATGCGTGGGATCGGGTAGTTGAAGGAGCCTCCGTCCCCGAGGTTGTCCAGGAGCTGGAAGCCCACCTTCAACGCGTGGCGCAACGTGTAGTGGGCCACGAAACAGACCAGGTGCTTCATGCCCAGGTGGTGCACCATGGAAACAGCAGCCTCGCTCAGCAATTGCGGAACCCCCCGCCCGGCATATCGGGCCGTGTTCCACAAACCACAGATCTCCCCACAGCCCGCCGCCTCCATGTCGCGGATGACGCCATCGATACGTGGGTCGAGGGATCCGAGCGCCTGCTGGATGGGGAGCCTGTGCTGTGGTCCGGCCCGTTCAATACGGATGCCACCGACCATGCCGAGCTCCGCATGTTCGGCCACGAGGATCATCGTGTCGGGCGGCGCAGGCCTGTGCCCGTTCGGTTTCACCACGGAGAGGACACCAAGCTCGGTAAGCACGGCCTGGTGCCCTTCAAGATAGGCGCTGTAGGAAGCGGGGTCCTCCGATGGCTTGAAAGCGCGAATGGTGATGAGGTCGTTCATGCGCGTGTGTTCGTTGGGGCGGGCAGGATGAGTTCGTTCAGCGGGCGCCGGAGGCTGCGCGTGGTCGGGCCTGTGGCACGTCCGAGGCGGAAGAGGAAGAAGGGCGCGCGTTGGCCCGTGTCGATCAGGGATCCGAGTTCGTCCAGGATGGCGGCCGCTTCTGCGTGCTCCTCTGGTGTAAGCAGCCCCGCCGCGTCGAAACGCCCATGGAGCCCCATGAAAATGGCCGCGCCCACAGGGTGCGCCAGGATGTCCATGGCGGAGGCGTTCAGCCAGAACCGTTGCATGGCGCGCCCCGCAGCGAAGGTGCTGGCCACATCCAGGTCGGTGACCGATACCACCGCCAGCGCGCTCGAAGCACGCACTCCCCGGGCCGTGAGCTTCTCGATGGCCTTCGCGCCGCCCCACCCCCGCAGCAGGCCCATGGCCCGTGTATCCGAAGCCACCCGCAGGCCCACCCGGTCCGCCAGCGGCAGCTCGAGGGTGTCGATGTCGATCCCGTCCCGCGTACGTTCGGCCTCCAACCGGTCCCAGCGCATCTCTTTCACGAACATGTCGTGGTGGCACGCGGTGTTCAGGAACCTGATGCGTTCGGCCCGTCCGGTGAGCTCTGCAATGCGGTCGATCACGGCACGGTCGCGGACCACGTGGATGCCGTCCATGACATCGGCACCCAACCCTTCCACCAGGGCCGTGGCTTCCGCCGCACCCAGTTCCAACACCGCTGATGCACGGCGGTTGGTGCAGCGCTCCGAAAGTTGTGAAGCGGCTCCTGCCAACCCGGGCTGCAACAAGCCCGTGCGACCGCGGCCGCGCAGGGTCAACGCAGCCACCAACGTGTCGTCCGCGGGGACCGGCCTGTGGTGGAGGTCCACTTCAAGACCGCTGCGCGCGGCCTCCAACAGGATGTTCTCCACGCAGGCACCCATGGCGAAGTGGGCGTAGCGCAGGCCTGGATCGAGGGCTGAAGCCGCCCGCTCCCGGTCCATGAACACGAGCATCCGGCCGTCCTGGTGCATGAAGCGCCAGGGCTGCGCATTACCGCCGCTCGGGGCAAGCGACCCTGCCTTCGCCAATTGGATGAATTCGGATGGGTCAAGTGACTCATCGACAGGTGGAAGAAGGATGTGGGAAATGTCCGGTGCAGGCCCCGCGGCCGACGCGATGGAAGGGTCTTGCTCCAAGGCTCCGTGCGACCGTTCAATGGTTCCGATGGAGGGCTCCTGTACAAGCATGTCGTCGGGGTCCAGCCACCAGCGACCACTGCGCACTTCCTCGCCCAGGAGGATGCGCCTGACCACGTGCGCGCTCATGCCCCCACCCATGATCACGGAGGAGGCCAGTTGGGGCCACGTGGTGATGGTGTTCTCGATCTCGAGCATGCTGGCCTTCATCCGCGGGCTCAGGTTCTCGAGCCCCAGCATGGGCAGTACGAAGGGGAGCTTCTCCTCGCTGGTACGTGCACGCCCCGCTGCAGCGAGGTCGAGGTGTTCCACCAGGCCATGCAGGATGGGGCGGGAGGGCTCCAGATCGAAGCGTTCGATGTCGAGCAGACCGCGGTCGCTGGTGTCCATCACCACCGGTATGCCCAACGCACGCGCACGCTGGCGGGCCATGATCTTCACGTCCACGCTGTCGCATTCCTCCACCAGCATGTCAAGGTTGCCGCCCGTGGTGAGGAAATCGTTGATGTTCTCGGGCGTGATGCCTTGGGGGTACAGGGTGACCTTCAGGAACGGGTCGATCTCCGCGATCTCCCGCGCCACGTTCACCACTTTGGGCGTTCCCAGTTCATGCACGCCACTGCGGATCCTGTTCAGGTTGCTCAGGTCCAATGTGTCGAAGTCGGCCAGCCGCAGCTCGCCGAAGCTGCGCTCCATGGCCAGGGCCAGGCCCACGCTCTGGCCCACGCTCAGGCCGATGACCCCGATGCGCTTGGTGGCCAGCAGGTCCTGCTCGGCGCGGGTGATCTTGTTGCGGTTGCGGTCCGTGCGCACCAACGCGAACTCCGCTTCGTCCAGCAGGTGTACCAGCCGGTCCGACCATGGGTAATGGACCCAGACCCCGTAGGCGGATAGGGGAGTGTCCCCCGGATGTGCCAGGGCTGCAGCCTTCAGTTCCTCAGGGGTGTGGCGTCGCTGCGGATGAAGCGCACGTACCAGCTCCATGAGCTGGCCCGGCAGGTGGTCGTACACCTGCGGCGGGGCGGGGCGCTCCAGCAGTTCCAGCAGCCTGTCCCGGTCTTCGGGAAGCCTGTAGAACACCGGCCGGTGGGAGGTCCGGTCGGTTGCCGAAGCGCGGTTCAGCGCTTCCTGCAAAGGGTCCATCAAGGTCGGTGCAGGGTACGGTCCAAGTAGTCCTGCAGGGGACGAAGTTAATCAGCCTCTACTTATGAACAAGTTTTCAACAAAATAATTCACGATCACCTTCTGAAACCCGGTCCTGCCATCTTCCGTACAACGGTGGCCCAGACCAGTTGCCACATGGCCGAACTGAACGTGATACCCCTCCACCGGGAGCTGCCCAGCGTGCTCTTCATTGATGCAGACCCGGCGGCGCGACGCTCCTTCGAGCAGGCCTTCGGCGGGCAGATGATCGTGCATACCGTTGCCGATGCCGATGCCATGTGGACCTTGCTCGCCACTACACCCGTGCACGTGGTGATCGCCGACCAGCGCCTGCCGGGTGAGGGACCGGCCACCCTGTTCAACCAGCTCCGCGAGCGCCTGCCGCGCGTCCGGCGCGTGCTCGTATCCGCCCATGTGGACCTGGACGCCCTCGTATCCGCGGTCAACCAGGGAGGTGTGTTCCGCTATTTCGCCAAGCCTTGGGTGAACGAGCAGCTCGTGGCGGCCGTCCGCGAGGCACACCAGGCCCACCGCAACGAACAGGAGCACGAAACGTACCTGCAGGACCTGGAACAGGCGAACCAGCAACTCGAATTCGCCTTGCGTCAGCGGCTGCTGTCCTGAACCAGGGCTCCGCACCCCCGTTACACCGTGAAGGGCGCTTTTCTTTGCGCCATGCACCACGTGTTCGTTACCGTCCTCCTTGTCGCTCTGTTCCCCTCCCTTGCGCTGCCGCAATGCGACCGCTGGCAGCAACGCGTGGCATACACCATGGAGGTGCGGTTGAACGATGCGGACCATCGCTTCACCGGGACCTCCCGGCTGGTCTACACCAATAACAGCCCCGACACCCTGCGGGAAGTGTTCTTCCACCTGTACCTCAATGCATTCAAACCAGGTAGCGAAATGGACGTACGCTCCCGCACCATCGAGGACCCGGACGCCCGGGTAGGAAGCCGCATCGCAGCCCTGGCGCCGGATGAGGTTGGTGACCTGCAGGTGAACATGATGGAACAGGATGGTCGCGTTGCGGAGCTGGAGCCCTTGGGCACCGTGCTGCGGGTGCGCCTACCCAAGCCCCTGCTGCCCCGGAAGAGCACCACGCTCAACTACAGGTTCACCGGCCAGGTACCGGTGCAGGTCCGTCGCACCGGTCGCAACAACGCCGAGGGCGTGGCCTACAGCATGACCCAATGGTATCCCAAGCTCGCCGAGTACGACCACCACGGCTGGCACGCGATCCCCTATGTGGGGCGCGAATTCCATGGGGTGTGGGGCGATTTCGATGTGACCCTCGATCTGGACAGTGCCTATTCGGTGGCCGCCACCGGAGTGCTGCAGAACCCTGAACAGGTGGGCCATGGCTATCCCGCACGAAAGCCGCTCGAACGCCCCGCCGGCGACCGGTTGCGGTGGCACTTCGTGGCGCGCAACGTGCACGACTTCGCATGGGCGGCGGACAAGGACTTCAAGCACGTGGTACGCCCCATGTCCGATGGACCGGAACTCCACTACTTCTACAAGGATGAACCCGAGCTGGAAGCGGTGTGGAGGGAGCTGCCCGCCTACATGGAGCGGAACTTCCGCTTCATGAACGAACGTTTCGGGCGCTACCCCTGGCCGCAGTACAGCTTCGTGCAAGGAGGTGACGGTGGCATGGAATACCCCATGCTCACGCTCATCACGGGCAAGCGCAGGCTGGGCAGCCTCGTAGGTGTCAGCGTGCATGAGAGTGTGCACAGCTGGTATTACGGGGTGCTCGCGAGCAATGAAGGACGCTACCCCTGGATGGACGAGGGGATGACCGAGTATGCGGGGAGCGAGGTGATGAAGGAGCTGTTCCAGCAGGAAGGTGATCCCCACGCCGGCGCTTACGAGGGCTACAAGGCGTTGGTGGAGAGCGGCCGTCACGAACCGCCCAGCATGCACGCCGACCACTTCCGCACCAACCGGGGATATGGTGCCACGTCATACAGCTTCGGCGAACTGTTCGTGGACCAGCTGGGCGCCGTGGTGGGGGAACGTGCGCTGGCGAACGGATTGAAGCGCTACTACCAGGTATGCGGGTTCAAGCACCCGGAGCCCATCGACCTGGAACGCGTGATGGAGAAGGAGAGCGGCCTCGAGCTCGATTGGTACTTCGACGGGTGGTTGAACAGCACTCGCACCCTGGACCATGCCATCCGTGCAGTGTGGGGCCGCGACAGCTCCACCATCGTTGAACTTGAGCGACGTGGCGAGCAGTTGATGCCCGCGGACCTGCTGGTGGAATACGTGGACGGCACCAGCCAGCGCTACCACATACCGCTCTCGCTGCAGCGCGGACACATGCCGGAGGACGGCGATGATGGTTCCTTCACCGTGCTGCCCGCCTGGCAGTGGACCGATCCCGTTTATTCGGTGAAGCTGCCGGTGGGCATCCACCGGATACGTGCACTCATGCTTGATCCATTGCAGCGTACCGCTGACATCGACCGTGGCAACGATGCGATCGAAGTACCACCAGGTGCCACGGGGTTCGCACGGCCCTGATCGCCCTGCCCGATCAGTTCAGCAGGGAAGCCCAGCGATCGCCTTGCAGGCGGCGGAAACGCGAGATCACCTCGTCGTAGCTGGAAGGAAGGTTCAGGTCCTTGTGGGGATCGAAATCAAGGCCGCTGCCGCTGAAAGCCGCAAGCACCTCCTTCGGCACCAACACCTCCTGCTCACCGACCTGCGATGCGCGCTGCTCAGCCTCCGGGCTCTTGTGCTGTTCCATGTTCCCTGAACCGTTGACAATGGAACAGCGAGCGGTTCCATTGGTTCGGTGCGGGGCGAATATAGGGTTATCCGCCAGCGCATGGCAAGTGTCCGGAGCACGTCATGTGCCACCAAGGCCATGGTCGGGCCATCGTGCGGCACGGTCCTTGGTCTGCCTTGGATCGATCCATTCCGCGAACTTTACTCCCATGAACATGCGCTTCACCATCATCTTGTTGGCCTTGTCAATTGGTGCCTTACCGACGTGGCTGGTGGCCCAATACAATTCCAAGGGAACCTTCCATGCCTCCATCGGCACGGCCATCGGCGCCCATGGCATCGCGTATGACGAGACCATCAAGCTGAACGTATTCGGGGTGCCCTTCGAGTACTCGCAGAGCTCCACCGGTGGTGCCGCAACTACCACGGTACCGATCGAGCTGGGCGTGGGCCTTGGCAGGGTCTTCAGCCTCGGGGTCTTCGTGGAGCCCGGTGCCTATGTGGACTCCAGTGGCTCCAATGCCAGCAACGCGATAGTGCTGCTGGGGCTGCAGCCGCGCTTCTACCTGGTGAACCGCGACCGCTTCGCGTGGATGGCCTCGTTGCAGGTCGGCGCTTCCGGGCTGCGCATTCAGCGAAAGATAGATGACGTGGCGGAGGACGCTGGCTTCTCAGGGGGCATATTCGGCCTGGGCACAGGCGTGGGCGTCAAGCTCGCTGATGTCGTGGGCCTGCAGTTCCACCTGCGCTACCTCGGCAGCGTGATGGACCTGCGCGCCCGGGAACTCGATGGCATCAGCACAATGGACATCTACACATCGCGTATCGGCTCCGCAGGCGTACTTGCACAATTGGGCCTTGCCTTTCATATCGGTGGCGCGAAGTGAGGGAATTGACGACTACCTTTGCCGTGCGCTTCGGTCCTTCGTGCCTGTGTGGGTCATCCGCCCATACAAGTGCGACGGCTAAGAGGGAATCCCGTGTGAACCGGGAGCTGTTCCCGCAGCTGTGAACCACTGGCGCCCCAGGCACAATGCCACTGCCCGCCATCTGGCGGACGGGAAGGCGCCCGGGGTAGGGTGGTGAGCCAGAAGACCTGCCGCAGCGCACGATAGCATGGCCACGGGACAGGGCCAGGGCGCTTGCGGTACAGGCACCTGATCATGCCCGGGGTTTCACCCTTGTTTACGCTGCGCGGTGAACGCAGCAGACCAACCCAAATTTCCATGTACCGTTCATTCCTCTCGGCCGGCCTGCTGGCCCTTGCGCTCCATGCAGGTGCGCAATCCTACGTGCACCGCGTGCTGGTGCTCAACGAAGGCTACTTCGACTATTTCGGTACCGGTGAACAGGTGGTGCCTGTCACCCTTGGCAGTTACGATCCCGCCACCGGTGCTTACGCCACCGTGGCAACCATCACCGGACCCCGGTTCGGCAGCGATGTGCTGGTGGATGGCAGCTCCGTCTTCGTGGCTGCGGACGACCGCGTGCTCCGTTTCGACGCGGACAGCTACGTGCAGACAGGGGAGGTGTTCGTTCAGGGTGTCCGAAAACTTGCAGTGTGGAACGACCAGCTACTGATGACCAGGGGTGAGCTCGGAGGTTTGGAGCACTACCTGGAGGTCCGCGACAAGAACACCTTGGAACTCCTGTATGCCGTATCCCCGGAGGATGGCCTCGTCCACTCAGCCGAGGATGTCGTGGTGCTGGAGGACAAGGCCTACCTCGCCGTGAACAACTCCTTCGATTGGGGCAACGTGGTGGGGCGCGTGGGTGTGCTCGACCTGCAGACAGGTACCTATGGGAACGAGGTGGACCTGGGTCCGGAGGGGCGCAACCCCGAACGCTTGATGGTGCATGAGGGGGACATCATCGCGTTCAACAACAAGGATTTCACCGGCAGCAGCATCAGCCGCATCGCTGTCGATGCCGGAACCCTCACCTATACCAACAACGTTTCGCTCAACTCCGGCTGTGCCGCCTCTACGCTGGTGGAGGCCACCGAACAGGTCTACTACATGGAGTATGACCAAGGAGAGCTCGCCCGTTACGACCTGGCGAACGCGGAAGTTGCCGATACCCTTGCTGGCAGCCCCAGCGTGTACGGCCTCATTGAAGACCCCATCAATGGGGTGCTGTATGGCACCACCACCGACTACTTCAGCAGCGGTGATCTGCACGTGCTATCGTTGGATGGACAGGTGCAGGGCACGGTGCCCGTGGGTGTGGCGCCGGGCAACCTGGCACTTGACATCCGCAGTGCTACCGCCATTGCAGAACGCAGTGCTGTGCACCTGGCCGCGTTCCCCAATCCGGCACAGGACCATCTGACCATCACCGGACTTCTGGCTGCGCAGGCGATGGTGTATGTGCTGGATGCCACCGGCCGCACCGTTCTGGAGATGCGGGTTCCAGCGGCCCATGAACGGGCCGTGGTAGCGGTGGCGGCCTTGCCCGCCGGCGTGTATACCGCACATGTTCCGGGCCAAGGGGTTGTGCGCTTCACGAAGGAGTGATCCGGATCGGGCCGACTCCATACATTTGCGGCCCCGCCGGACGGTCCACCACCGGCGGGGTACCGGCCTCCTTAGCTCAGCGGTAGAGCAGCTCATTCGTAATGAGCAGGTCTTCGGTTCAAATCCGAAAGGAGGCTCTCCAGAAAAGACAAGGCCTCCAGCGAAAGCTGGGGGCCTTGTGCGTGATGGGCCGATGCCCTGCCGCAACCTCATCCCATCTTCCTGACCCTTGGATCGGAAAATGCGAGCTTCAATGCGCAGTACCTTGGCCGCATGGGGTTCCGCCAGACATTCCGATGCGAGGCCTGCGACTTTGAGGCACTGGTGAGCGGTGGGCCGGACGCAGTGATGAACGGATATACGCGCACCATGGCCTGCGCGGCCTGCAAGGCCCTTAACGATGTGCTGGTGGACGGCTTCACGCCGGAGCGTGAACTGCACTGCCCGGAATGTGGGTCGCAGCAGTTGCAATACTGGGACCATCCAGCACCCTGCCCCCAATGCGGTGGCGCCATGGCTGCCGACCCGGACGGACCGGCGCTTTGTGCGGACTGAGGCGGTCATTCCCCCACTAATCCCGCCGCCTTCCGGGCCACGCGGATGCCGATGGCCACCCCCATTCCGCCCAAGCGTACCGCGGCGACAACGCGCTCCGATACCCGCTCCACGATGGGGCTCTTGCTGGGACCCATGCCCATGATCCCGCTCCAACGCTGCGCAATGGTGAAGGGTGTGCCAGGCAGGATCACCTCCTCCAACATGCGCACAAGGGCGTCCTGGATCACCGGTGAGGTGCCCTCTTCATGTGTGGCCTCGCCCGCAATGTCCAGGTTGCGTCCTCCCCCCAGCAGCACCCCCCCGGCATGGTCGCGGAAGTAGTAGAACCCCTCATCGATGTGGAAGGTGCCCCGCAATTGCAGACCGGGCACGGGATGTGTGCAAATGACCTGACCGCGCGCAGGCTCCACGGGCAGGTGGGGCAGAAGCTCACCGGCCCATGCGTTGGTGGCCACCACCAACTTCGCCGCATGGATCTCCGACCCATCGGACAGCCGCAGCAACACCGCGTTTGAGCCCTCCTCGAACCCGACGACCTCGGCCGATGTGCGGACAAGCACTCCCGCCTGCGTGGCGTTGATCAGCAATGCCCGCACCAGGAGGCCGCTGTCCACGGCACCTTCAAGGTCATTGCTGGCCATGTGCGCCGGTCCTTTCATGCCGGTTGCAAGAAAGCCATCGGGGTTCCATCGGAACACAGGCCCGCCGAACAGGGGCAGCAACAGCTCGTTCAGGTGATCGAACCGTTCCGCCACGCGGTTGTACAGCGGGTCGTGGAGCGGATACACCTCATGTCCACCGGTGGGCTCGAAGCCGATGGCACCGTCGCCCAGTTCGGCGCGCAGTTCGCGCAGGCCACGGTAGCGCTCCTCCACGCGGCCGAGCATGGCCTCTGCGCCTTCCTTGTCCAGGTCCGCAAGCAGTTCGCTCGGGCTGCCGAAGCAGGCGAAGCCGGCGTTCTTCACGCTTGCGCCGGAAGGGAAGGGGCCGCGTTCCAGCACCAACACCCGGTGACCGGGGTGCATGCGCTGGTAGTGCAGGGCGGTGAAAAGCCCCACGAGACCACCTCCGACGACCGCCAGGTGCGGATCGGCATGGAAAGCGGTGCGTTGCCAGATACTCAGCATGGTGGCCCGGTGCGTCGGGGCCGGCCCGCGACCCCACTCGCCAAAGATGTCTTATTTTGCGGCGTTATAGCATGATGTACCATCCGAGAACAGCCATCGGTCGGTGCCGTTCAGCCTTCGGTATGCTGCGCGGTCCCGTGCTCCTGATCACCCTGTTATGCACGCTCGCGGTCGCCGCCCAGGTGGATAACGTGATGGTGTTCGGCACCGTGAAGGACATGACCACCGCCAAGAAATTGGATGGTGTCACGGTGACCGTGTTCAAGAACGGCGCCAAGCTGGTGGACGTGATGAGCAACGCCAGTGGCAAGTATGAGGTGAACCTGGATTACGGCGCGGACTACAAGGTGATGTGCTCGAAGCCGGGGTTCGTGGGCAAGAACATCACCATCAATACCAAGGATGTGCCCGAGGAGGAGCGCAGCGGTGGGCATGGCATGAACATCGATTTCACCATGATGGCCGAGTTGAGCGGGGTGGACTACTCCATCCTGCTGGAGCCGTTCGGGAAGGCACGGTTCGAAAAGGCCACGGGCAATTTCGAGTGGGACATCGAGTACACCACCCGCATGCGCGATGCCCAGGCGAAGCTGCTGAAGGAGTACGACGAACGCAAGAAGCGCGAGGCCAATGCCGAGGCAGAGTTCGCCAAGGCCATGGCAGCGGGCAATGCCGCGCTGACCGCAAGTGATTACAAGAAGGCCGTTGAACAGTTCACCAGCGCGCTGGAACTGAAACCGAAAGAGCCGGTGGCCACCGCCAAGCTCAGCGATGCCCGCATGCGTCTTGAACAACAGCAGAACGACCAGAAACTGGACGCGGAATATGCGGCGTTGGTGAAGGAGGCGGACGGCCTGTTCGCGAAGAAGGAGTACGAGCCCTCCCGTGTGAAGTACCAGGACGCGCTCAAGCTCAAGGATGACGCCCATCCCAAGGCGCGGGTGAGGGAGATCGAGACGATCCTTGCCGACCTTGCCCGCAAGGCGGAAGAGGAGCGCAAGGTGAAGGAGCTGCTGGAGAAGTACACCGCCGCGATCGCAGCTGCCGATGCGGCCTTCAAGGCCGAGAACTGGGACCAGGCCACCACCAAGTACACCGAGGCTGCGGGGTTGAAGCCGGAGGAGAAGTACCCCAAGGACCAGCTTGCCGCCATCGTTGTGAAAAAGGCCGAAGCAGCGAAGAAGGCCGACGAGGAGCGCAAGGCGAAGGAGCTTCAGGAGAAATACCTCGCTGCGATCGGTGCGGCTGATGTGGCCTTCAAGGCATCGAACTGGGACCTGGCACAGTCCAAGTACACCGAGGCATCGGGCTTGAAGCCGGAGGAGAAGTACCCCAAGGACCAGCTTGCGGCCATTGCCACCAAACGTGACGAGGCGGCACGGAAGGCCGATGAGGAGCGCAAAGCCAAGGACCTGCAGGAGAAGTACCAGGCCGCCATCACCGCTGCCGATGTGGCGTTCAGGGCCGATCGCCTGGATGAGGCGGAGGGCCGCTACACCGAGGCCGCGGCCTTGAAGCCGGAGGAAAAATATCCGAAGGACCAGTTGGCCGTCATCGGACGCAAGCGCGATGAACTGGCCAGGAAGGCGGCCGAGGAGGAGCAGGCCAAGGCGCTCGATGCCCGCTACCAGGCGGCGATCACTGCAGCGGACGCGGCATTCAACGGCGGCCGGTGGGATGAGGCCACGCAGAAGTACACGGAGGCGAGCGGGCTGAAAGCGGCGGAGAAGTATCCGAAGGACCAATTGGCTGCTGTTGCCCGTAAGCGCGATGAGGAGGCCAAGCGTGCTGATGATGAGCGCAAGCAACGCGAACTGGATGAGCGCTACCAAGCCGCCATCGTCGCTGCTGATGCAGCGTTCGACAAGGCGGACTGGACCACCGCCAAGGCCCGTTATACCGAAGCCTCGGGTGTGAAGCCCGGTGAAGCGTACCCCAAGGAGCGGATCGCCGAAGCCGATCGACGGGCCGCCCAGGCAGCGGAGCAGGCCCGCCAGGCGGAGCTCGATGCCCGCTATCAAGCACTTGTTGCGGATGCTGATGCTGCCTTTGACCGCAAGGAACTGGAGGCCTCCAAGGGCAAGTACCAGGAGGCGTTGAAGGTGAAACCCGGTGAAGCGCATCCCACGCGGCGTATCCAGGAGCTGGACGGGCTGATCGCGGAGGCGGCCCGGACCGCTGAGGAAGCGCGCAAACGACAGGAGCTTGAGGCGCGGTATACAGCGCTCATCGCCAGTGCGGACAAGTCCTTTGATGCCAAGCAGTACTCCGCCGCCTTGAACGATTACAAGGATGCGCTGCAGCTGAAACCCGCAGAGCGGCATCCGCAGGACCTCATCGCCGCCATCGAGCAGCAACTGGATGCAGCGGCCAAGGCGAAGGCGGAAGAGGAGCGCCTGTTGCGTGAGCAGCAGGACAGGGACCAGCGCTTTGGTGAGCTGGTCGCCGCGGCGGACAAGGCGTTCGCTGAGAAGCGGTATGAGGAGGCACGCACCGGCTATGGTGATGCGTTGGGCGTGAAGCCCGGTGAAGCCCACCCGACCAGGCGGCTGGAGGAGATCGAGCGACTGATGAAGGAACTGGCCGACAAGGCGGAGGCGGACCGCCTCCGTGCCGAGCAGGAGGCAGCGGACCGTGCACGCAAGGAGGAGGCCGATCGGCTTGCCGCGGAACTGGCCGCTGCCGAGCAGGCCCGCCTGGCCGAGGAGCAACGCAAGCGGGACGCTGATGCCGCTGCAATGGAGGCGCAATTCCGGGAGCTTGTCGCAGCAGGTGACATGGCTTTTTCGCAGGACAATTTCGATCGAGCCCGGGAGAAGTTCATCGAGGCATTGGGCGTGAAGCCGGGTGCCAGTTATCCCACCGAGCGCATCGCGGCCATCGAGGCTGAGCTGAAGCGTCGCAGTGATGCCATGGGCGAGGCCGAACGGCTTGCAGAGGAGCAACGCCGTGCAGAGGAGGAGCGGAAACGGCGTGAAGCGGAGGAAGCGGAGGCGGCCCGCCTGGCCGCGGAAGCTGCCGAGGCCGAGCGCCTCCGGGCAGAGGAGGAGCGCCGCCAGCGGGAGGCCGAGGAAGCCCGCATGCGCCAGAGCGAAGAGGAGCGTGAGCGCGCCGATCGCGAAGCGCGCAAAGCGTTGGAGGAGCGCTACAATGCTACCATCGCAGCAGCCGATGCGGCCATGGCCAGCAAGTCATGGACCGAGGCGCGGGGGCTCTACGCGCAGGCCGGTGACCTGAAGCCGGAGGAGACTTATCCGTTCGCCAAGATCGACCAGATAGACAAGCTGGTGGCCGAAGAGGAACGTGTGCGCGCCGAGGCTGAGCTGGCGGCACAAAAGGCACGCGAGGCTCAGAACCAGCAAAAGCCCGGCAGGGGCAGTAGCATCGATGCCCGCAAGGAGGAGGAGGCCGAGAGCTTCCTGCGTGCCCTGCGGGAACGGGAGGAGGCGGAGAAGTACGAACGCATCCGGAAGTTCCGCTCCGACCTGGAGGCCGAGGAGGCGTCCAATGCAGGAGATGCCGCGCGCCGCCGCGATGGGGCCGTGAACGAAAAGGAGCGGTTGCAGGAAGCCAGTGCGGGGCTTTATGTGGGAAGCGAGCGCGATCGTATGCGGTATGCGGAAGAGATGGCCGACCGCAAACAACGGCTCGCAGAGGAGGAGGCCCGCCGCAGGGAGGCCAGCGATGGCAAGCGGGAGGCCAGTTATGAGGCCACCGTGCGGGTGGAGGAACGCATCCAGGAACGAGATCGCACATGGTCTGAACGCCATACGGAACAGGTGGAGGCGGTCAGTGCCTCCACACGCACCATCGTTCAGGCGGAGGAGCGGCGTGTGGAACAGAGCGCCGCCTATCGTGCGGACAAGGCATCGGAGGTGGACGCACAGCGCGAGGCGAACGCTTCCTTGGTGGCACGAGGCAATGCCCCCCTTGCCTCGAAACAGCAACAGGTGGAAGCCGAGAAGCAGGCGGCCCTGATGCGGGAGTCTGCACGCATGCAAGCCGCTGCGGACCAACGTGAGCGGGCCAAGCTGGCCTTGGACAATACACCGCGTGTGCAGCCTCGTTCCGCCTCGGAATACTCCCGTTCGAAGCTGGCCACCCAATACCCGCAGGGTGTCACTGAGGAAAGCTACACCGAAGGCAACAAGGTCATCATCCGTCGGGTCGTGGTGAACGGCAACCGTGCGGACGAGTACAGCAAGGTCATCGCCAAGTGGGGCACGTTCTATTTCAAGAACGGGCAAAGCGTGACCAACCAGATCTGGTCAAAGGAGACGGAGGGGGAGTGAAGCACCGATCACTGGAATGCAGGAGCCCCGCAACGCTTGGCGCTGCGGGGCTCCTGCATTCTTCGGTGGTTCAGTTGTTCGCCTTGCGTTCCCGCAACTTGCCCACCAGGTCGGCGATCTGGTCGGCGCTAAGTTGCTTTCCGGCGAAGCGGCGTTCCTTGTCCACCAGGAAGACCTTCGGCGTGCTGTAGACATCATAGGTGTCCGAATAGTTCAGGCTCTCCAGGGTGGTGTACCTGGGGATGTACTGCCGCGGGTCCTTCTTGGCGTTCTCGAACACGGTCTTCGTCAGCCCCACGTTCACCCAGTCGAGGTTCTTCTCTCGGATGAACTTCTTCCAGTCTCGCATGAGCGTCTCATCCACCGCCTTCGCCACAGCGAACACCTCGATGCCCATGGGTTTCAACGTTTCGGTGTACACCTTGTGCATCGCGGGCAGCTCTTCCTTGCAGTGTCCGCAATGGGGGTCCCAGAATACGATCACCACATAGTCCTGGGGCAGGTCGTGGAAGTTGATCCACTTCTGCTCGGTGGTGTCGGTCAGGCAGAGGTAGGGGGCTTTTCGGCCGAGCACCAGTGGCGACATCTTGCGGGCCCGTTCGCACAGCTTGTCCAGCTTTTCCTGCTCCATCCAGTCGGCCCGGTTGGGCTGTCCGTTGCGGGGGCAGTAGTAGGTGAGGGCCATGTGCACGAACACCGCGTCCATGCCCATGATCTCGCTGGTCTCGTACTTGTGCGTGACACCATGCACCACATAGCGGAACACCTCCTTGCTGCCGCCTGTGCGGGCCACCAGCTCATCCACGAGGCGGGTGATGGTGTCAGGCACCTGGGGTACCACCCTGGAGATCCACTCCTCGAATTTGTTGCCGAACACCGGCACACGCACCAGCCGGTCATCCGCAAGGTCGAAATGGTCCCAGAAATGTGCGCGGTACTGGTAGTAGGCTGCCGCGCTGTCCAGCGACCCATCGGGCTTGCGCGGTTCCGGCAGTTCCACCGCCATGCTCATGTGAACGAGATCGGCGGCAAGCAGCCCCGAATTGCCCTGGATGAGCTCGCGCTGGTAGGTCTTCACACGCGTGTCCAATTCCTCCAGCTGCCTGCGGATACCCGCCTTGGCGAGCGGGTCGCTGTTGGTCTCCTGCTGCGCACGGAGGCGGTCGCCATCAGCCTTGCGCTCATTGAGGAAACGGATGTAATTGAGGAACACCTCGTTCTCCCTGGACTCCTTCACCACCAGCCCGCCGAGCAGGTCCTCCTTGCGGGTGGTCAACACCACCTTGGGCTCGTTGAGGATCACCTCGAAGAGCTTGGGGCCGGGAGTGACCACGGCGTAGACACCCGCCTTGTATCCGCGTGCGGCGTTGAACACGGCGCGCCCCTTGGCATCGGCCACGGCGGTGTCGGCGTAATAGAGCTTGTTGCCGTAGTAGTTGGCCAGGTAAAGCGTGTCCTTGCCACAGCCGGAGATGGTCACATCGAGCATCCGGCGGGGAGCGTTGCCGTCCTTTTCTGCCTGTGCAGTGGCGGTCACCACGATGGCGCAAAGGACAACGGTCAGGATGGGTCTGCAGGTCATGGGGGCGAAATTAGGATCACCGGCACGGCACCCTGTGCAAGGACCGTTCCGGAAAGTGACGATCGGCTGTTGGCGAAGGTGCGCCCGGCCCTTCGTTAAAGTTCGTGAACGGCGGTCTTGAACTCGCTGGTGGTATGGAAACTGATGGCCGGGTTGTTGCGTCGCTCCAGGTCCAGCATGTAGGCGCTGGGGGCCATGAACACCGGGTTGTCATCCTTGTCGTATACGATCTGCTGTGCCTTGGCGCGGATGAAACGGTCCAGCTCGTCCCGGTCCGTGGTGGTCATCCAGCAGGCCTTGTGTGCAGGGATGCCCTGGAAGGCGCATTTGGCGCCGTACTCGTGTTCCAGGCGGTAGGCGATCACCTCGAACTGCAGCTCACCCACACAG
>CAZLGY010000030.1:0-4788 GCA_964559165.1 uncultured Chryseobacterium sp. | reverse complement strand
ACGCCTTCATCGGTGAGCTGGCGGATGCCCTTGTCCAGCTGCTTGGTCTTCATGGGGTCCTGGTTCACCAGTTCGCGGAACAGTTCGGGCGAGAAGGCCGGGATGCCGCGGAAGTTGAAGTGGGCACCCTCCGTGAGGGTGTCTCCGATCTTGAAGTTGCCGGTGTCGAAGAGGCCGATGACATCGCCCGGCCAGGCTTCGTCCACGATGGTCTTCTGTGCCGCGAGGAAATTGGTGGGTGTGGCGAAGCGAAGCTGCTTGTCGAGCCGTACGTGGTGGTAATAGGTGTTGCGCTGGAAGCGTCCGGAACACACGCGTATGAAGGCGATACGGTCCCGGTGGTTGGGGTCCAGATTGGCGTGGATCTTGAACACGAACCCGCTGAACCGGGGGTCCTGCGGATGCACATCGCCCTGGTCCGTGGGACGGGGTCCCGGGGGTGGGGCGATGGTGATGAAGGCATCGAGGATCTCCTTCACCCCGAAATTGTTGAAGGCACTGCCGAAGAACACCGGTGCGATGCGCGCTGCCCGGTAGGCGCCCACGTCGAAGGGTTCGTAGACGCCTTCGATGAGGTCGACGTCCTCGCGCAACTTGGCAGCGGCGTCCGGGCCCAGTTCTGCGTCAAGCCGCGGATCGCCCAGCTGCTCGATCTGCACGGCGCTCTGTTCCACGCGTGTCTTGCCGGGATCGAACAGCCGAAGCCCCTTGCTGTAGATGTCGTACACCCCTTGGAAGGTGGCACCGATGCCCACGGGCCAACTGAGCGGACGCACCTTGATGGAGAGCTTGCTTTCCAGTTCGTCCAACAGGTCGAAGGGGTCCTGCCCCTCCAGGTCGAGCTTGTTGATGAACACGATGACCGGGGTGTTGCGCATGCGGCACACCTCCATCAGGCGCTCTGTCTGGGCCTCCACACCCTTCACGCAGTCGATCACCAGGATCACGCTGTCCACCGCAGTGAGGGTGCGGTAGGTGTCCTCGGCGAAGTCGCGGTGACCGGGGGTGTCGAGCAGGTTGATGAGCTTGTCGGCGTATTCGAAGGTCATCACCGAGGTGGTCACGGAGATACCGCGCTGGCGTTCGATCTCCATGAAGTCGCTGGTGGCGCCGCGGCGGATCTTGTTGCTCTTTACCGCGCCCGCTGTTTGGATGGCTCCGCCGTAGAGCAGGAATTTCTCGGTGAGTGTGGTCTTGCCGGCGTCGGGGTGACTGATGATGGCGAAGGTTCGCCGGCGTTCGATCTCAAGGGTGGCGGACATAATGACGGGCTGCGCAAAGTGCGCACGGTGGCAGGTTTGGAGGCTCTGGAAAGGGCCTGCAAAGGTAGCCGTTGGTGGAATGAACTTCGGCCGGCGTGAGGTGGTTGTTAAGTTTGCTACCAACCTGACCAACGGAAGATGAGAACTTACACCATGGGCGCCCTGCTCGGCGCCTGCCTGTCGGCTGCGGCCCAAAGCCCGCTGACCGTGGAGCTGCAGACCTTCGCAACCGGCCTTTCCGGCATCGTGGATGTGGCGCATATGGGCGACGAGCGCTTGTTCGCTGTTCTGCAGCCCGGTGTCATCAGGATCGTTCAACCGAATGGATCGGTGCTATCAACGCCCTTCCTTGATATCCAGTCGCGGGTCAACGATTCCGGCAATGATCAGGGCCTGTTGGGGCTTGCGTTCGACCCGGGATATGCGGAGAACGGGCGTTTCTATGTGAACTACACCGCTGGCTCTGGAGCGGGTACGACCCGTATCTCACGCTTCACGGTTACCGCCAACCCCAATGTGGCCGACCCCAACAGCGAGGAGATCCTTTTCAGCTGGCCCCAGCCTTACACCAACCACAATGGCGGAGACCTTGAGTTCGGCCCCGACGGCATGCTCTACGTCGGTTTTGGCGATGGGGGCAGCGCCAATGACCCACAGAACAACGCCCAGGACCTCTCGGACCCGCTGGGCGATATCATCCGCATCGATGTGAGCGGGGAGTCCGGGTATACCGTTCCTGCCGACAATCCCTTTGTGGATACCCCCAATGCCATGCCGGAGATCTGGGCCATGGGGCTCCGCAATCCGTGGCGTATCGGCTTCGATGCATTGAACGGTGACCTGTGGATCGGCGATGTGGGCCAGAACGCTTGGGAGGAGGTCGACTACTGGCCGGCCGGGGACAACAGTGGCCCCAACTACGGTTGGCGCTGCCGCGAGGCGAACGTGGCCACGCCCGGTGTCAGCCAGACGGGTTGCCTGACCGCTGCGCAGTATGTTGCGCCTGCCGTGGCCATCAACCACAATGCGCAGAGCTGGTGCTCGGTCATTGGCGGCCGCGTGTACCGGGGCTCCGAATATTACCGGATGGCCGGTCTGTACTTCTACACGGATTACTGCGGTGGCCAGTACTATGCGTTGCGCAGGAACGAGGCGGGGTCGTGGGCCACGCAGCAGGTGCTGGCTTCGGGTCTGTTCGGGTTCACCTGCATCGGTGAGAACTCGGCGCTGGAGCTCTTCGCAGGCAATGAGAACAATGGTATCCTGTATCGCCTGAAGGACCGGTGCAATGACCCGCAGCCAACCATCACCGACGACGGTGCCGTGCTCACCGCGAGCGACGCGAACAGCTGGCAGTGGTACCTGAACGGCGTGCTGATCCCGGGTGCCACAGGGCAGGTGTACGAGGCCCTGGAACCCGGTTCTTATTACGTGGTCGCCAACCTCGGCACCAATTGCCTCCTGGCATCAGGGACCGTGGATGTGATCGCCACGGAAGTGGCCGTTGTGGAAGGAGCCGGTGTGGTGGTGGCGCCGCAGCCGGCGAACGAGGTGCTGGAGCTCCGCGGTGACCTGCGCGGTATCCGCCGCGTGCAGCTTTTCGACGCCGTGGGCAAAGTGGCGTTGGACCGGTCCCTTCCTGTGGATGGTTCACGCGCAGAGATCCCTGTGGCCGGTCTGCAGGCAGGCACCTATGTGCTCAACCTGTTGGATGGTGATGGGGTTCAAGTGCTCCGGCGCCAGGTGAGCGTGGTGCATTGATCGGAGGGTACCGAAACGAGGAAGCCCCGCCGGTCAAAGCGGGGCTTCCTCGTTCTTGCGTCCGGGGTCAGGGAGCAAGCAACACCTTGACGGCCTCTTCCAACTGCTGGTCGCGCCCGGTGCTCACGGCGCCCGGCTCGTTGGGAACTTTCACATCGGGCTCCAACTGGGTGTTCTCCATGTAACGGCCTTCATTGTCCACCATGCCCACCTGCGGGATCCCGAACCACATGCCGTTCTGCAGGCCCTCCCACCACACGGCGGTGCCGGTGCCGGGAACAGGCATGCCCACCAGCTTGCCGATGCCAAGCGCACGGTAGGTCACGGGGAACAAGTGGGCATCGCTGTAGTTGCCTTCGCCCATCACCACGCAGCTGCGGCGCTGGTACTTGAACTGCGGCTCGGTCCCCAGCTTCTGCCCACGCGGCATGAAGGTCATGTAGGCCCTGCCGCTGAGGAAGGTGGCCAGGTCATCGTGCAGCCAGCCGCCGCCGTTGAACCGCGTATCCACCACCAGGCCTTTCTTGTTGTGGTAGCGGCCCAGGGCCTCCTCATACACCCTGCGGTAGCTGCCATCGTCCATGCCCTCCACGTGCACGTATCCCAGCTGGCCAGCGCTGAGGCTGTCCACCAGGTGGCGGCAGCGCTCCACCCAGCGGTGGTACAGAAGCGCTGATTCCTCGCCTGCGGTGATGGGCTTCACGGTCTCGTCCCATCGCGTGTTGGCCTTGGGGTCGAACAGCGACAGCAGCATGGGCTTGCCGGCCTTGCGGTTCAGCAGTTTCGCCGGGTCCATGTCCGCCGTGATCGCCTGCCCGTCGATCTTCTCGATCACATGGCCGGCCTTGATCTTGGTGCCTTTCTGCATCACCGGGCTCTTCTCCATCACCTCGGTGATCCGCAGGCCGGGCCCCGCCTCGTTGGCGTAGAACAGGCCCAGGCAGGCGGTCTCGTCGCCATTGGGCACCGACGCCCTGTACCCGGCTCCGGTGTGCGAGGCGTTGAGCTCACCGAGCATCTCGCTGCACAGTTCCGCGAAGTCGTAATTGTTGTTGATGAAGGGGAGGTACCGCTGGTATTCGGTCTTGTACGTGTCCCAGTCCACACCCTGCAGGTCCACGCGATAGAACTTCTTCTTCACCTGGCGCCAGATGTGCTCGAACAGGTAGGCACGTTCGGCACCTTCGTTCAGCAGCATCTCGCCGTTGATGCCGATGGTCTTGTTCTCGCCCTTCTCCAGGTCGTAGCGGTTGATGCCGCCGCTGCTCATGTAGTACAGGTTCTTGCCGTCCTTGTCGAGCATGAGTCCGCCTGCACCGCCCCCCATCTTGTTGAGGATCTTCGTCTCCCGGGTACGCACTTCGTACTGCCACAGGTCCGATCCCTTCTCGAAACGGGCCAGGTAGTAGACCTTCTCGCCATCCTTGCTAAGCACGGCCCCGCTCAGGTCGCTGGAGTTGGGCGTGAGGCGCACTTTGCGGTGGTCGATGTTCTCCAGCTCCAGCTTCAGGGGCTCCACCTTTTTCTCGTCCTCCTTCTTCTCGCCGTCCTTCTTGTCCTTGTCCTTCTTCGTCTTGTCATCCTTGGCGTCCTTCGATCCGCCGTCCTCCTTCTTCTCCTCGTTCTCCTTGGCCAGCGCGGCGTCCTCCTTGCTCAGCTTGAAGGTGTCGTAGGCCTCCTGCGTGAGGAAGAAGGCATAGGCATCGGCCTGTGCGCCCCAGCTGGCATGGTTCTTCATGCCGTCCCGGTCGCTCATGAACACGAT
>CAZLGY010000029.1:24486-27660 GCA_964559165.1 uncultured Chryseobacterium sp. | reverse complement strand
TGTTGCCTTCCCGGTCCCGAACAAGGCATCGGATCGCACGGCCGTGAGACCCATTTTCGGGCCCAAAGGTCCGAACCCCATCCTTGGTAACGCAACTCGCACCTCCATCGGTCGTCCCTATCCATACCTGACCGTCACCATCCTCACCGAAACAGTAAATGGTGTTGCTTCCCAGTCCATTGAGGATGTCGAAGCGGTCGCAGCGACCATCGGGGGTGCATCGGAAGGCCCCGCCCCCCTGCGTACCAAGCCAGGTGTGCCCCTTGGAATCCACGAAGAGCGCGGTCCGCTTGAAGCTGTCAGGCACGCCCGGTATGTGGAACTCGGACACGATGCCGCCCGCCATCACCTGCATGTCGCCGCCACCCGTCACCAGCGCAAGACGCCCATCGGCCAACGATGCCATGGTCCAGATGTGGTCCTTGAGGCCAAGTTCCACGCCAATGCGTTGCGCGTTCAAGGAACCATCCGCATCCGGTGCCCCGTCGATGCGCCATACACCGGCCCCCATGGTGGAGACCAGGATGCCTCCGTTCTTCTCAAGCACCCATGCGGTGATCGCACTGCGCACGTCACTTCCCAGTCGACACGCCCTGAACGACCGTCCATCGCTCCACGTGATACCCCCGTCGAGATGGCCGGCCCAGATGCTGCCATCACCGTCCACAAGCATGGAGAACACACCTCCTTCAGCCGTGCCATCGGCCGTGCCATGGTCCACCACGCTGATGCCATCATAACTGGCAAGGCCGGACTCGGTACCCACCCAGATGATGCCATCAGGGCTCTGCGCCGCACAATACACCTTCACCGCAGGCAGGCCCTGCTGGTTGCTGATATTCTCAAAGAAATACCGCTGTGCCCCCGCAGGTGAAAGAGCGAGGGAGAGCAGCAGGAGGATGGTCCATCGCATACCCATCGTCTCAGCGGGTAAGGTCGAAGAAAGAAGCCTCTCCACTGGCGGCATCGCTCACCACCACGGTGTTCGTGACGCTTTCGCTGTAGTTCTGCATCTGGGCCTTCAAGGCGCCATAATTGTAGAAGCTGTACACGTCATCCTTCCTGCCATCCACGGGGATCCAGTAGGCCTTTCCGCCTGCGGTGCGGCCATGACCACTGTACCAGACGAGGATGGTGCCCACCTTGTTGGTGCGAACGAGGTCGCGAAGCTCCACGTTGAAGAAGCGCTCCAACTGCTCCTTGGAGAGGTTCTTCTTGTTGATCGTACGCTGTACCTGGTAGCTGGAAAAGGCTTTCTGCAGTTTGCCCGCATCACTTGCCTGGACCGCAGGAAAGTTGCGGTAGTTGGTGTTCTCGATATGCACCACCCATGTAGCACCACTTGAATGGACCGCAGGCACGCTCCCCTCGGCCGGAACGGGCTTGGGCTTGCTGGCAACCTCCACGGAGCGCTTCACCGACCATGCCTCCTCAACGGCATTGCCGAACTGGTCCTCGGCGCGCACGGTGAACTGGTCACTGTCTTTCAGGTCCACCTTGATGGAAAAGTCCGGATCCGGTCGGTCGGGTGCGTAACTGGCGTTCACACCGTTCACCGCGACCAGGCGGATGAGGCTGGCATCGGATATCCGTCCCTCAATGAAAACGTCCGTTCGACCAGCTGCCAGCGTGATCTCACGCGTCCCGGTCGGCTGGGGTGAGGTGATGGCGATGGTCGGTGCAATGCCTTCCGTTCGCTCCACCCGGAGCACATCGCTGCTGAAATTGCCATACACATCGGTGGCCTGCACGATGATCTCCGCGGCATCGCTTGATAACGGAAGGCTCACCACGAATTCAGGGTCCTTTTCATCCTTGGTGAAATCCGCTGGCAACCCGTTCACGGTAATGGAAGTCAGCAGGCTCCTGTCACGCACGTGACCGCTCACTTCCACGAAGGCCTGTGAGCTGCCCACCTTCACACCATCACCGGACCTGAAAGGCCTCACCACCGTGATGGATGGCGGATCCTGTTCCCGGTTCATCTCGAAGAGCTGTCCTGCGATGCGGGCACGGCTGCCATCGAACCCGCTCCGCTGTTCGGACGTGAGACGTCCCTCCGCATCGAGCACCTTCTGTGCTGCGTCGATGTCCTTCAGTGCGCCTTCAAGGTCAAGGTCCGATTCCCGGCATTCCGCGCGCAGCAGTAATGCCTCGCTATCACGTGCATTGCCCAACAGGACCCTGTTCAGGTCGTTGATGGCGTTCTGGCATTGGCCGAACCCTTTGTAGTAGGTGGCGCGGAGCAGGTAGACAGCGCGATCCTCCCGGCCCAATGCGATGCATCGGCTCACATCATCGATCGACCGCGAATATTCCTTCTGGAGCGCCTGGGCCTTGCTGCGCACGAACAGCGCATCGATGCTCTGGGGATTCAGCTCCAAGGCACGCGTGCAACGGGCGATCGCCTTTTCCAAGGCGCGCACCTGCATGGTCGCCCCTGTGTAGCGCGCGTGCAGGGCAAGTTGTACCTCGGCTGAAGCAACGTAGGCGGGCTCGTAGAGGTAATTCCACTCGATGACCTTGTCCAGGTCGAATTCGGCGGTGCCCAGGTCCTTGGTTGCGAACCGCACAAGGCCATGCAGATAATACGTGTCCGTTGTGGCCTTGACCGAAAGTGCCTTGTCGCTGGCCGCCGTGGCGAGGTCCAGATCGTTCGCGGCAAGGGCCGCACGCACTTGGACCTGGAGAGCGCCCATGTGCTTGCTGTTGACGCGCAGGGCACGCTCACACAGGTCGAGCGCCGAACGCACACTGTCGATATCGAGCGCTGCGGCTGCCGCCTGCGCGGCATGGTCCGGTTCGGAAGGGTCGAGACCGGCGACATGTGCGAGGTCCTGGGCCACACCTGCAAGGTCTCCTTGAAGACGCGCCACTTCGGCACGGCCTTGGTAGGCCTTGAGCAGCTTGGGGTCCACTTCGATCGCAAGCGTGTACCGCTCACGCGCTCTGGCCAGGTCGTTCACCTTCAACGCCGCCTCCGCCTCCTTGATGAAGCTCTTGCCCCCTTGGGCGGGCATCAGCGATGGCACGGCGAGCGCCGCAACCAGGAGCGTGCATCGTATGCGCAGCGTGGCCGTCATCACTGGATCTAAAACGACCGGTTTCAAGCGGGCTTCATGAACCGTGCCATCACTTCCGGGGTGACCCCGGTATTGCTGAAGCCCCCGTCGT
>CAZLGY010000029.1:0-24476 GCA_964559165.1 uncultured Chryseobacterium sp. | reverse complement strand
ATAGCGGGTGAGGTCGCTGAACAGCGTGATGCAGTAGTTGGCACAATCCTCGGCGGGTGCGTTCCCGAGCGGGCTCATTTCCTGGGCAAAACCGAAGAAGCCGTCGAAGCCCTTTACGCCGGAACCGGCGGTGGTCCAGGTGGGGCTCTGGCTGACGGTGTTCACCCGGATGCGCTTCTCCCTTCCCAACCAATACCCCCAGCTGCGGGTGATGGACTCCAATAGCGCCTTGGCATCAGCCATATCGCCGTAATCGGGGAAGACCCGTTGGGCGGCGATATAACTGAGGGCCACCACGGAGGCTCCTTCTGCGAGGGCGTTGCCCTTGTGGGCCGCCTGCAGCATGCGGTGGAGGCTCATGGCGCTCACGTCCAGCGTCTGCTTGTACCACTCATGGTTCAGGTCGGCATAGCTGCGGCCCTTTCGGACATTGGGGCTCATACCGATGCTATGGAGCAGCAGGTCGACCGGACCGCCCAAGGCCTCGGTGCTCTCAGCGAAGAGCTTCTCAAGATCCGCATCATTGGTGGCGTCCGCTGCGATGACAGGTGCGCTGATGGCTTCCGCCAGCTTGTTGATCTCGCCCATCCGCATGGCCACCGGCGCATTCGTCAGAACGATCCGCGCGCCTTCTGCATGGGCCAGTTCCGCGACCTTCCAGGCAATGCTCTGGTCGTTCAACGCGCCGGAAATGATGCCGGTCTTCCCCTTCAACAGTCCATGTGCCATGCCATCCGTGGTATTTAGTGATGGCGAATATACCATCTCGCGCTTCGCGCTGGCTTGGCGGTTCGGCCTGCACGGACTACATTCACCACCACCTTGCCCAGGGACCATGCTGCGAACCATCCCCCTCCTACTTCTGCTGACCCTTGTCACCGGCCGGATGCACGGACAGTGTGTCACCACGTTCCCGTCGAATGAACCCTTCACCAGCTTCACCAGCGGCACACCCGGTACGCTGGCCAACAACTGGACCAACCTGGGCGGGGACGACCTGGAGTGGTTCGTGGACAACAATGGAACCCCCACTGCGAACACAGGCCCCATCGTGGACCGCACCTTGAGCAACACGACCGCGAACGCCAAATACATGTATGTGGAGGCCTCTGGTGCCGCCAACAGTCCGAACAAGGTGGCCATCCTGCGATCCCCCTGCTACAACATCAGCTCCCTGACGGCACCCTATCTGGTGTTCTGGTACCACATGCGCGGAAGCCAGATGGGATCGCTCCGTGTCGACATCAACGCTGCCGGAGTGGTCACACAGAACCACCTTGTCATTTCCGGGGAGCAGGGCCTTTATTGGAAGCAAGGGTACCTCGACCTTGCTCCATGGTCGGGACAAGCCAACCTGCGCATCGAATTCCGGGCCATCACCGGGAATGGCGAACTGAGCGACATCGCCATTGACGATGTGTTCGTGGGCAACCTCACGCCCGTTTTCGGCTGCAATGAAGCCACCGCCAACAACTTCAACGGCAATGTGAACCTGAACAACGGCACCTGCGACTTCAGTTGCCCCGTCGGTCAGAAGCGGGTACGGATCGACATCATGAACGACAGCTACCAGAGCGAGACCAGCTGGACGCTGAAGAACGGCAGCACCGGCGCAACACTTGCAAGCGGTAACGCAACCACCAACCGCACCGGCACCTCGCTCTGCGTGCCCGCGAACACCTGCCTGGTCTTCCGTATCAACGACACGGCCGGGGACGGCATCTACCACAACAGCTATGGGTTCGGCGCCTATTATGTCTGGTTGGACGGCCTGCTCATCAAGCAGGGCGGCCAGTTCGGCAGTTTCGAGGAGACCACCTTCAACTGTGCGCCCGGCTTCAGTTGCAGCACAGCCCTCCCCCTTTCGCTGGCTCCCCTCTCCGGAACCTATCCACAGACGCTCGCCACCTTCACCACCACCAACGTGGAAGAGTGGTATGATCTCACGCCACCCGCCACCGGAGCCTATACCATCTCCACCTGCGGCACCAACAGTTGCGATACCCGGCTTTGGCTGTACGACATGGCCTGCGGGAGCGTGGTGCTCAGTGACGGCATCGAAGGTGCCACCTTCGGCGATGACAACGACGGTGGCTGCGGCCTGCAGGCCAATGTGAGCGCCAACATGCCCGGAGGCGTGCTGCATCACCTCCGCGTGGGTGATAACGCAGGCTCCTGTGGCGACGCGGTCACCGTATCCATCATCTACAACGGCCCAGTGGTGGGCTGCATGGATACCCAGAGCTGCAACTACAACCCGCTGGCCACCATCGCCTGCACCGATTGCTGCATCGCGTTCGGCGACCCGGATTGCCCGGATGGTCCGGACCTCGTCATGAGCTCCTCGGCGCTGACCAGCAGCCTCTCCCTGAGCACGGTGAACATCACCGACCCATGTGCACCACAGGAAGGATGTGTGGGCGCCTTGGGCCAGCGATACGTGCTGCGCTTCACCACGCGCATCGAGAACATCGGCACCACCGACTACTACATCGGCAGCCCCAGCTCCCAGCCACAGATGTTCAACACCAACAACTGTCACGGCCACGCACACTATGCCGGGTATGCGGATTACATCCTCTTCGACCAGTCGGGGAACGCCATCCCCGTGGGGTTCAAGAACGGCTTCTGCGTGATCGATGTGGGTTGCAACCCCGGCAGCACCGGTCAATATGGGTGCAGCAACATGGGCATATCCAAGGGCTGCTACGACATCTATGGCTCGGGCACCACCTGCAACTGGATCGATATCACCAACGTGCCTGCCGGGACCTATACCCTGGTGCTGCGCACCAACTGGCAACGTGCACCGGATGCATTGGGCAGGCATGAACGCGACTACACGAACAACTTCGCCCAGGTGTGCATCAACATCACCCGGAACGCACAGAACGTTCCCTCGTTCACTGTTGTAAGCCAATGCGCACCTTTCACCGACTGCCTTGGGCAGGCCTATGGGGACGCCCGCTTCGATTGCACGGGTGTGTGCGATGGCCCGGTGAAAAAAGGCGACCTGAGCGGAGATCTCGTCCAGAACCCGCCGGATGCGATGGAATATGTCCAGTCCATCCTCGGCAACGATATCATCCCCACCGACTGCAACGACCTGAATGCCGATGGGGCCATCGATGTGACGGACGCCACATTGCTGGTGAACTGCTACACCCAGCGGGACATCCACAACCAACAGACCATCGTGGACTATCACCCCTGGTGTGAATTCCCCCGCGGCTGGCTGAGCACCGAGGACCAGGTGGACCTGAAATTGGCCAACCTGGACCCCATCAACAAGACCGTGGACGTGCTGGTGCGGAACAGCACCTGCCGTGTTCTCGGCTTTGAGTTCGACCTGAGCGGCCTCACCATACAGACCGCCACCATCCTGGCCCCCAACCTGGTCGGCGACTTCGTCCTCAATACCACCTTGGGTGGCACCAAGGTCATTGGCATCTCCTACATCGACACCACCCTGGTGAAGAACACGGATCTCGTGCCGCTGTTGCGCATCAACTACCTGGCTCTTACGGGCGCGGGGATCTGCATCAACGATATCGTGGCCATCGTGAACGGGGAGGCGAACCCTGTGATGACCGCTGTCATCGATGGGTGCCTTTCGGTGCCGAACGTGGCGGCGGTGAGCCCTCGCGCGATGCTGGAGGGCCCCTTTGATAGCGGCACCCAGCTGATGCGGGACGACCTGCGCCAGCAGAGCCTCATCCCCTTCACCGAGCCCTATACGGCACTGGGATCTCCAGCCGCCGATGGCGGGCAGACGGTATCACCCGCCGTGCTTGAGCTGAGCGGGCCCAACGCGGTGGTCGATTGGGTGCGGGTGGAGGCGCGCAGCATCACTGCGCCGCATGCGGTGGTAGGCGCCACCAATGGTCTCCTGCAGCGCGATGGCGACATCGTTGCACCGGATGGCGCGTCGCCACTGGCGCTCCCCGTAGTTCCCGGGAGCTACCATATTTCCGTGCGACACCGCAACCACCTTGGCACCATGACCATGGCGCCGGTCGTACTTTCCACCATCACGCAACAGGTGGACCTGACCAGCAGCACCACCGCCACCTGGGGGGCCGATGCCCGTCGCGCTGCCGGCAACATGATGCTGCTGTATACCGGGAACACCAACATGGATGGCCGCCTCAGCTATGCCGGTGCATCCAATGACCGCGACCCCATCCTGAGCATCTTGGGAGGCGCGGTACCCACGAACGTGGCCGCCGGCTACTATCGCGAGGACACCAACATGGATGGCCTCGTGAAATACACCGGTTCGGCCAATGACCGCGATGTCATCCTGCTCAACATCGGGGGGGTGGTGCCGACCGCCGTGAAGCTCGAGCAGATGCCCGGCCAGTAGCATCCGCCGAGCATCCGGTAAGATGCCGATCCGCCTGATCGGCGCCTGCATTGGACATGAACCCGGTGCACCATCTTCGGTCGGTGTCGGGACGGGGCCATCAGCGGACGCAGTGGCCGCAACCGCCGATAGCGGCCATTCGCTCGAACGATGGATGCATCACCTACCACCTCCGGCCCCGCCCCGTGCATGCTGCAGGAGCACACGAGCGTTCTCCTGTGCCTGCTTGGTGACGGTGCTGCCACTGAGCATTCGGGCGATCACCCGTACACGTTCCTCGCGCTCGAGCGGGCGGATACGGGTGCGTACAGAGCCCTCCGAACCCTCCTTGCTCACCTCGAAATGGTGGTCGCCCTTGCTTGCGATCTGCGGAAGGTGTGTGATGGCCAGTACCTGCCGGTCGCGACCCATGTCGGCCATGAGCGAGCCAACACGGTCGGCCACCTCCCCGCTCACCCCCGTATCGATCTCGTCGAAGATGACCATGCGCAGGTCCTGACTTGCCGCTGCGAGCGAAATGAGTGCGAGCATGACACGGCCAAGCTCGCCGCCCGAGGCCACCTTGTCCAGCGGCGCCGGCTCGCGATCGGGATTGGCTGAGAACATCGCTCGAACGCTGTCCAGACCCTGTGGGCCCAACTCCCCGATGCGGTGCTCCATGCGGAACCGGGCATGCGGCATGCCAAGTTCATGAAGGATGGCCTCCATGCGACGGCCCAGGGGCACCAGCGCCTGTTGCCGGGCCTGCGAAAGCTGTTCCGCAAGGCCGGTAAGGTGCTCCCGGGCTGCGGCCTCGGCCCGCTCAAGTGCGGCGTTACGCGCATCCAGTCCCGTGATGCCGGCCATCCGTTCGGCCAGCTGATCACGGAAGACCAGCAGTTCATCCACCGTGGCACGCCGATGCTTCTGCAAGAGCCTGTTGATGCGGTCGGACCGTTCACGGAGCTGTTCCAGGCGCCTGGGCTCCACCTCCACCCCCTCGGCGAACGCGGCACCTTCCTGGGCGATGTCCTTCAGCTCGATGCGCACCGCCTCCAGGCGTTGCACCAACTGGTCAACACCGCGGTGCACGCGCGCTGGTCGGGCGAGCCGCTGCCGCAGGGAGGCCAGTACGTTGAGCATGCCCCGGTCACCCTCCAGGTCCTGCGCCACGCCGTCCAATGATACACGGATCTCCTCCGCATGTTCCGCACGGCCCAGCTCTTCGGCCAACAGCACATCCTCACCCGGTTGCAGGCGTGCTTCCGCAAGTTCCTGCCATTGATAGGTCAGGAAGTCGAGCTCCTCCTTGGCGCGGGCCTCGTTGGAACGGGCCTCGTTCAAGGTGCGCGTCATCGTCCGCCATTCCTGGTGGTCCCGGTGGTATACGGAGACCTGTGCAGCGATGCCTGCAAGGTGGTCCAGCAAACCCAGTTGGAAGGCCGGATCGTTCAGCAGGAGCGTGTGATGCTGGCTGTGTATATGGATGAGCCGACCGCCCAGTTCCCGCAGCTGCTCCAGACGCACCGGCGTATCGTTGACAAAGGCGCGCGAACGCCCCCCCGGGTCGATCTGCCTGCGCAACAGGGTGTGTTGCTCATAGGGAAGCTCGTGCGCGGTGAACCAGGCCTCCATGTCCATGCCGCCAAGGTCCACCTCCAGCTCCACCACGCAGCGTTGACCTGCATCACGGGCCGCAGCGGCGTCGGCACGCTCACCAGTGGCCAGGGCCAGCGCACCGAGCAGGATGCTCTTGCCGCTCCCCGTTTCGCCGGTGATGATGTGCAGCCCTTGACCCAGTTGAAGGTCCAGCGCATCGATCAAAAGGTAGTTCCGGATATGAAGCCGACGGAGCATGACAACTAATTCGTCAATTCATCGACGTCAAAATACACAAAATCCAACGTTCCCGGATCGCTCAGGACCCACGCATGATGCCTTGATACTGGTTGATGTGCCCGGGATCAAGGATCTGCAGGGTGTTGAAGACCTTGGCCTTCTCCTGGGAACCATCCTGCTTGAAGAGTTCAACCAGCTCGTTGTATTTGGCGTTGAAGAAGATCTGGAAGTTGATGTTCGAGGGCTTCACCTGCCAGACCGGCTTGAGCTTGTCCAATTGGGTGGCAACGGTCCGCCGCGCAGCTGCCACGTCCTCGGTCATCACGTCGAAACCCGTGCGGTGATAATTGTAGAGCATCTCGCGGAACGGCCTGAACACGGCCTGTACCTGGTTGTCCAGCAACCAATACCGGTTGTTCTGGTCCTCGAACGCCTTCCAACCGGTCTCACTGGTGCTTTGGGCATTGTTCACCACCTGCTGGGCGAGGTTGTAGAAGTCGGTACCACCCAAGGGTGAATACGTGTCAGCATCCACGCCAAGCACGAAATACGCGTAGAAACCGAGCAGGCTGCTGAGGTTGTTCAGGAAGCGTTCAGGGGCGAATTCGATCTGGGTGTTCTCCAGGAAGTTGAACTGGATGTTGTTGTCCACGAGGTCGATGACCGGGCTGTTGTAGTCCGTGCCGTATACGGGGCGCACATAGATCACCTGCAACGTTCCCTCGAAGCGGTCCGGGGAGGGCTGGCTGCTGATGGTCAGCAGGATGTTGATGTCGATGCGCTCGTTCGGGGCGAAGTTCAGGTTGGTGAACCGACGGTTCTGGTAGAACTCCTTGATGGCCAGCTCCAGCGATTGGAAGACACGTGGCTGTGCGTTGGCCACCTGTGGTGCGATCACGCTCACCTGGCAGTTGAACTCCTGGGCCATCCCGGCCAGGGACGCCAACAGCAACCCGATGACGATCCCGATGCGATGCAGGTTCATAGCAGTTCTTCGATGCGGTCCAAGATAGCACGTGCCACGGCAGCCTTGCTCATCAACGGAAGGTGCTCCGCATCCTTGTGCGGAAACAGCAGGCTTACTTTATTGGTCTCATGCCCGAAGCCGGCACCCTCATCAGCGATGCTGTTCAGCACGAGCAGGTCCAGTTTCTTGCGCTCCAGTTTGGCGCGCCCGTGTTCGAGGGCGCGCTCACTTTCCAGCGCGAAGCCGACCACCAGCTGGCCGGGCGGTCGCACGGCTGAAAGCGTGGCCAGGATATCCTCGGTGGTCTCCAGCTCCAAGCGCGCAGGCCCCTGCCCCTTCTTGATCTTCTCCGGTGCGGGGTTCCGTGGGCGGTGGTCGGCCACGGCCGCCGTCATGATCACCACGTCCTGATCCGGTGCCAATGCAATACAGGCGGCAGCCATATCCGCCGCGCTCACCACATCGGTGCGACGCACTCCGGGCCGGTCCGTTCCGAGCGTTACCGGGCCTGCAACAAGTTCCACCTGTGCACCCCGGAGCGCGGCCTCATCGGCAAGTGCGAAACCCATCCTGCCTGTGGATCGGTTGCTGATGTAGCGCACCGGATCGATGGCCTCCTGCGTAGGCCCCGCAGAGATGAGGACCCGCCTGCCGTTGAGCCGGCTGGGTGCAAGGAGCAACCGATGCAAGGCCGCTACGATCTCCTCCGGTTCGCTCATCCTGCCCTCGCCAACAAGACCGCTGGCAAGCTCGCCCCTGCCCGGGCCGACCACATGAACACCCCGGTCGCGCAACAGTACCAGGTTCCGTTCAGTGGCATCCTGCGCCCACATCTCAAGGTCCATGGCGGGGGCCACCAGCACAGGGCAGCTGGCACTGAGGTAGCACGCCAGCAAGAGGTTGTCGCAACAACCCTGTGCCATGTGTGCCAAGGTATTGGCCGTGGCCGGTGCGATCACCATCACATCTGCCCAGCGTGCGAGGTGCACGTGATCGTTCCACAGACCACTGCCATCACTCAGGAACAGCTCGGTAAGTACGGGGCGCTTGCTGAGCGTGGCAAGCGTGAGAGGGGTGACGAAATCGTGTGCAGCAGGTGTCATCACCACCTGAACCTCGCAGCCTGCCTTCACAAGGGAGCGCACAAGCCATGCCGACTTGTAAGCTGCAATACCGCCTGTGACACCCAGCAGCACCCTCCGATGGAGCCTCATCGGGGCTTCAACGGAAGGCCTGTCCATGTGGTCAGGCCTCCTTGGCCGGGGTACCGGAATGCTCGGCGCGGCGGTAGTAGATATCCCCCTCGAGCAACTCCTGGATGGCCAGTGCTGTGGGCTTGGGCATGCGCTCGTAGTGCTTGCTCAGCTCGATCTGCTCGCGGTTCTCGTATACCTCCTCGATGTTCTCGCCGTGCTGGTTGAACTCCTCCAACTTGGCACCCAGTTCCTCCTTCAGCTGCACGCTCAATTGGTCTGCACGCTTACCCAACAGGGCAACAGCCTCATAGACGTTCCCGACCTCCTTGTCCAGCTTGGTCATGTCGCGGGTGATGGTCGTGCGTGCTGCTGTGTTCTGCTTGTTCATGGTCAGGGGGTGGTGGCTGTCGTACCAAGCTCCTGCTCCACGATGCGATGGATGCGTTCGGCATCCACGAGCAGGGGGCTTTGGGGGAAAGCGTCGGCAAAATTACGATAGGATCTGATCGCTTCGGCAAGTCGCTCGCGTTTCTTCGATTCCACGCTATTGATGGCGAGCTCGTGATCGCTCTTGAGCGTCAGCCACATGGCCTCTTCCCGGAACTGCGAGTTCGGCCACTCGCGGTTGAAGTTCCGGAAGGCCACACCGGCGGCTTGGAAATTGCGCATGTGGTAGTACTGCATCGCCCCCTCGAACGACTTCACCTCCAACTTGGTGCGCATCCGGTCGATCAGGGTGTTGCAACTGTCCTTCAGGGTGCTGTTGGGATGCCGGACCATGAACAGCTGCATCTGGTCGATCGCTGTCCGTGTGTCGGTCTGGTCCAGCTCGTGGTCGGGCGAGTTCTTGTAATAGCAATAGGCCGACAGGAAGGCGCATTCCTCAGCGTAAGGGCTGGTGGGGAACGTTCGCACGAAGTTGGACAGGTAATACCCCGCGAGCGTGTAATCCTTCATCAGGAAGTGCGACTTGGCGTGCTGGTAGTTCACCTCCACACTACGCTGGGTGCCCCGGGTGAGCACGATGAGCTCCTCCATCAAGGGGATGGACTGATCGTAGCGGCCCCGTTCGTAATACTCCTGCGCCACCTTCCACTTGTAATCGAGATCGGTGCTCTTCAGGGCCTTGTTGAACTCACTGCATGCCCCAAGCCCAAGCAGGGCGAAGACGAGCGGAATGAGGCGGGGGGTCGGGCGATGCACGTTCTGACGGAAGGCTGCAAAGATAGCCGTCCTCCTTGAACAGGGGGCTGTGCGCAGCTTACGGCTGCGGCCGCACGGTCATGTTACGGACCGGTTACCTTTGTGTTCAGAATCCGGCGCCCGGCGCCCACCACCATGAACGACATCTTCGACAAGGCCCGCAAGGACCTCGGCCCCATCGGCCGTCACGCAAAGGACAGCCATGGCTACTTCAGCTTTCCCAAGCTGGAGGGCGAGCTTGGCCCCCATATGACCTTCAGGGGTAAGCCCGTGCTCGTATGGAGCCTGAACAACTACCTGGGGCTGGCGAACCACCCCGAGGTGCGGAAGGTGGATACCGAGGCTGCCGCCCAGTGGGGCATGGCCTATCCGATGGGCGCCCGCATGATGAGCGGGCAGACCAGGCTCCACGAGGAACTGGAGGACAGGTTGAGCGACTTCATGGGCAAGGAGGACACGTTCCTGCTCAACTACGGCTACCAAGGCTGCATGAGCGCCATCGAGGCCCTGCTATCACGCCATGATGTGCTCGTTTATGACAGCGAGTGCCATGCCTGCATGATCGACGGTGCCCGTCTTCACATGGGAAAGCGTTTCGTGTTCCAACACAACGATATGGCCAGCCTGGACAACATGCTGGAAAAGG
Source organism: uncultured Chryseobacterium sp. (assembly GCA_964559165.1). GTDB lineage: Bacteria > Bacteroidota > Bacteroidia > Flavobacteriales_F > PHOS-HE28 > PHOS-HE28. The sequence continues at coordinate 14,280 of CAZLGY010000029.1, read as the reverse complement.
CTGCCAAAGTGACGAGGGAGACCGGTGGCGGCATCCTTGTGATGACAGAGGGTGTCTTCGGCATGGCCGGTGACCAGGGCAAACTGAAGGAGATCGTAGCGCGCAAGGCGAAGTACAACTTCCGCCTATTCGTGGATGATGCCCATGGCTTCGGCATGATGGGCAGGGACGGACGCGGCACCGCCGATGCACAAGGCGTGCAGGACCAGGTGGACATCTACTTCGGCACCTTCGCCAAGGCGATGGCCACGATCGGCGCATTTGTCAGCGGCCCTGAGGATGTGATCATGTACCTCCGCTACAACATGCGCAGCCAGACCTTCGCCAAGAGCCTGCCCATGCCCATCGTGGTGGGTGCGCTGAAACGGTTGGAGATGATCCGTACCATGCCCGAGCTCAGCCAGAAGCTCTGGACCATCACCCAAGCCCTGCAGTCCGGGTTGCGGGATGCCGGATTGGACATCGGTGTCACCAACAGTTGCGTGACCCCCGTGCTCATGAAGGGCAGCATACCGGAAGCCACGAACGTGGTGCTGGACCTGCGTGAGAACCATGGCATCTTCTGCAGCATCGTGGTATACCCCGTGGTGCCCAAGGATGTCATCCTGCTCCGCCTGATCCCCACGGCGGTGCACACCATGGAGGATGTACAGCGCACCATCGAGAGTTTCAAGGAGGTGAAGAAGAAACTGGAAGCCGGGGCCTACAAGGCAGACAAGGTGGCCGCCGTTTGAACAGGACCACCGCCCCGTACCGCGTGAAGCCCCGGCCAGGTGCCGGGGCTTTCCTGTTGCCACCCTCCGCCGTCCCTGAGCCCTAATTTCGTCACCGTGCCAACCCGTTCCACCACCACCCTGTACAGGCTGTACCTGCTCCTCGGACTTGTGGCCGTGCTCCATCTGGGCCGCTATGTGCTCATCCCCCTTGCCTACGGCTTGTTGGTGGCACTGGTGCTGCATCCGATGGTCTGCCGCATGGAGGCTCGCGGTGTTCCCCGTTGGGCGGCCATCGGCATCGGTCTGGCAGGCGTTGGGCTCCTGTTCGGCATGCTGGTGGGGCTGCTGGTCTACCAGCTGAACACGTTCCTGACCGCCCTGCCCGCATTGGCACAGGCCGCCCCTGCCAGGACAGGCACGATCTGGGTGTGGATCAACAAGGTCCTGGCCGAATTGAGCGGTACGCACCACGACGAATGGTGGGCCCCCTTGGTGAATGCACTGCCAGGCCGCATCGCCCCCTATCTCGGCACCGTGCTATCCGCGCTGTTCGGCATGCTCTTCAACCTGTTCATCATCCCTGTTTTCAGTGCCCTGCTCCTATACCACCGCCGCACATACGTGGAGGTGCTCTCCTTGCTGGTGGATGCCGCATGGGCACCGCGCCTGCCTGCCCTGCTGCACCGTGTGACCGGCAATTTCGCCCGTTTCATCCTGGGGATGGCGCAGGTATACCTCATTGTTGGCACCCTCAACTGCGCAGGGTTCCTGTTGCTCGGAGTACCCAACGCCATCCTGTTCGGAATGCTCACCGCCGTGGCCACCATGATCCCTTACGCGGGCATCATCATCAGCTCGTTGCTCCCCATATCGCTCGCATGGACGACCACCGGCAGCATCTGGATGCCCGTGGGCGTGATAAGTGTACTGGCCGTGGTCCAATACCTTGAAGCCAACCTCATCTTCCCCAAGGTGGTGGGGGGGAAATTGGGGCTCAATACGATGGCGTCGCTGCTGGCCATCTTCATCGGCGGGTTGGTCTGGGGGGTGGCCGGGATGATCCTCTTCCTCCCCTTCCTGTCCATTGTCAAGTTGATCGGCGAGGAGATCCCGGAATGGGAACCGCTGCGCTTGTTGCTCGGTAGTGAGGCCCGGCCCTGAACCGTCGGGCCCTGCCACCGACAACCTCGCCGGCACACCTCCCGTGCCAGTGCTTTTCATGGGCCAGGGGATCCTGTGAGCGCCATCGGGCGATCGCTCCGAAGACCGGAAGACCTTCCTATGCGCCGAGCGCTGCGGGCTGCAGGATCCGCTGGAGCGTTGCCACCGTCCGGTCCACCTCTGCTTTCGTGGTGTAGCGGCTGAAGCTGAAGCGGATGTTGGCGCCTGTCACATCCGGATACAATGCGCCCAGCACATGGCTGCCCTTGTTGCTACCGCTGCTGCAGGCACTGCCGCCGCTGCAGGCGACACCCTCGATGTCGAGGTTGTAGATGAGCATCTCCGCCTTCCCGTCATCGGGAAAGCGCACGTTGAGCACGGTGTATAACGCATCCTCGCCGATATCGCCATTGAAGGCGACGCCGGGAACGGTGTCACGCAATCGCTCGATCATGTACCGCTTGAGACCGCTCACGTGGCGCTGGTGGTCCTCCACATCGGCGTAGGCAAGCTCCATGGCCTTTGCAAGCCCCACGATACCCGGAATGTTCTCGGTGCCACCACGCATGTTGCGTTCCTGCGCACCGCCCAGGATCATGGGTTTGAGACCCGCACCATTGCGCATGTAAAGGAAGCCGATGCCTTTCGGACCATGGAACTTGTGTGCCGCGCAGGTGATGAAGTCCACCGGCAGCGTGGCCAGGTCGAACCGGTAGTGCCCCATGGTCTGCACCGTGTCGCTGTGGAAGAGCGCACCGTAGTTCCTGCAGAGCGCACCGATCCGCGCCAGGTCGATGCGCGTGCCGATCTCGTTGTTGGCGTGCATCAGGCTCACGAGCACACCTTGACCCTGCGTGTCGCGCAGCAGTTGCTCGAGGTGTGCTTCGTCCGGGTGCCCATCGGCCAGCAGTTGCACCCAGTGCACGTGCACCCCCGCCTGCTGATGGCCGATGGTGGCGGCGGTCAGTTCCACCGCATGGTGTTCAATGGCAGAGGTGATGAGGTGCTTCACCCCCAGGTCGCGCACCGCACCGAACAGCACCATGTTGTCCGCCTCGGTGCCTCCGCTGGTGAAGATGATCTCGCCGGGCGTGCAGTTGAGGAGGTGGGCGACACTGCGCCGTGCACGCTCCACGACCGCCCGGGTCTGCCTTCCGAAGGCATGGATCGAGGAGGGGTTGCCGAACTGGTCGCGCAGCACTGGCAGCATGGCCTCGAAGACCTCCGGGGCCAGTGGTGTGGTCGCTGCGTTGTCCAGGTAGATGCGTTCCATGGCTGTAAAATTACCCCGCCACCGCGCTCTTCGCAGCCAATTCGCCCAGCTCGCTCAGGATCCTTTGTGCCAGCGCATCGGCTTGTTCCATGCTGGGTGCCTCGGCGTACACGCGGATGATGGGCTCGGTGTTGCTGCGGCGAAGGTGCACCCACGTGTTACCGAACTCGATGCGGAGTCCATCCACCGTGCTATGTGGCTGGGCGGCGTGGCGGGCCTGCATCGTGTCCACAAGGGCCTGCACATCCATGCCTGCTGCAAGGTCGATCTTGTTCTTGCTGATGAAGTAATCGGGGTAACTGCGACGCAGTTGGGTGCACGTACCCCCCCGCCTGGCAAGCAGCGTCAGGAACAAAGCGATGCCCAATAATGCATCACGACCATAATGCAGCTCACCGAGGATGACGCCACCATTGCCTTCACCGCCGATGGCCGCCCCCACCTCCTTCATCCGCTGCACCACGTTAACCTCCCCCACGGCACTGGCGTGTCGTTCGCGGCCGTGGCGCCCGGCGACGTCGTCGAGGGCCCGCGTGCTGCTCAGGTTGCTTACAGTGTCACCGGGCCGGTGGGCCAGCACATGGTCGGCGCAGGCCACCAGCGTATACTCCTCACCGAAGAGGCTCCCATCCTCACAGACCAGCGCCAACCGGTCCACATCGGGGTCCACTGCGATCCCGAGCTGGGCATCGCTCTCCACCACCGCGGCGCACAGGTCCTTGAGATGCTCCGGAAGCGGCTCGGGGTTGTGAGGGAACCGCCCATCTGGAATGCAATGGATGCGGGTCACGCGTTCCACGCCCAAGGCGGCCAACAGAGCGGGGACCGCCTCGCCACCGACTGAATTCACAGCATCCACGACCACATGGAGACCGGCCGAGCGGATGGCCTCTACATCCACCAGGTCAAGGGCCACGATGGCGTCGATGTGCCGTTGGGTCCATCCGCTCCGCTCCGTGATGGTACCCAGTTCATCCACCCCCGCATAGGTCACGGCATCGGTAGCGGCCAGTTGGAGGAGCGCTTCACCTTCGGCTGCACTGATGAACTCCCCCTGTGCGTTCAACAGTTTGAGCGCGTTCCATTGCTTGGGGTTGTGGCTGGCGGTAAGGATGATACCGCCATCGGCCTGCTCCCCCGGAACGGCGAGCTCCACGGTGGGCGTGGTGGCCATGCCCAGATCGATGACATCGATGCCCAGCCCCACCAGGGTCCCACGCACGAGCTCGCTCACCATGGGACCACTGATACGGGCATCGCGACCAAGCACCACCCTGGGCCTCTCGCGCCGGCTCGAACGCCTGATGAGCGTTCCGAAGGCACCGGTGTAGCGGACCACGTCAAGGGGGGTGAGGGCTTCGCCAGGGATTCCACCAATGGTACCCCGGATCCCGGAGATGCTGCGGATCAACGTCATGTTAGGGCTGCGCGACAGGTTTCAGTGAAGTGCCCCTGTCCATGGCCACAAAGCTATCCGCACCGCTGGCCCCATCCCCTTATCCACACACGTGCCTTCCACAGCCTCCTGTTCATGGAGGCTGAACGCCTGACATCCAGCGCAGAGCGCCGTGGCCGCGTACGGCGATGCTGCACCGGCACCTGTTCATAACACGGCTGCAGCCGGGCCGCACCCGGTCCGAAGTCCCTATTTTTGTAGTGCAGGCCGTGTAGCGGTGGCCTTCTGCTCCATGAACGACGGTTCCCTCCCCCTCCCCGGACACGACGAACAACGCGATGCGGTGGAGCGCTACGAGGCGATGTTGGACCGCAATGATGTCCTGTTCTTCGACGTGGATGAGTTCGAGCAGATCATCGACCACTACCTGGAGAGCAATGAACCCCGCAAGGCACAGGCCGTGCTCCGCCTGGCCTATCAGCAGCACCCGGGGTCCCCTGACCTGCTCTATTGCGAAGCCGGTGTGCACCAGGGGATGGGTCGGTTGACCAAGGCGTTGGAGATCCTGGACGAATTGGGACGAATGGAGCCCTTCAACATGGATGTGCTCCTGAACAAGGCCGGCATCCACAGCCAACTGCGCAATTACCGACGCGCCGTGGAGCATTATCGCAAGGCCTTGGAGCTCGCCGACGAGGGGCGCGATGAGATCTATCTGGACCTCGCGTTCGAGTACGAGAACCTGGAGGACCTTGACATGGCCATCGACTGCCTCAAGCGTGGACTGGAGCACGGGCCGGAGAATGAAGCCCTCCTCTACGAGCTGGCCTATTGCTATGAATTGAGCGACGCACATCAGGCGGCATCGGTCTATTTCCGCGAGTTCACCAACGAACACCCGTATTCGTTCGTGGCATGGTACAACCTGGGTGTGGCCCTGTCGCGACTGGAACGGTGGGACGAGAGCAATGATGCCCTCGACCTCTGCCTGGCCATCGACGAACGCTTCACCTCCGCCTACTTCGCCAAGGCCCGGAACCTGCTCCTGCAAGGCCGCTACGAGGAGGCGGTCGACTGTTACAACGAAACGGTCAGGATGGATGGTCCGCAGGCGGTCACCTACAGCTACATCGGCGAATGCTACGAGAAGATGGAGCGCTATGACCAGGCCCTGGTCCACTATGACCGGTCCATTGCGCTGGACCCGAACTGGGTGGACGCCTGGATCGGCCGCGGGGTCGTGAAGGACATGCAGGGTCGGCATGCCGAAGCGGTGAAGGACCTGGAGATCGCCACCCAGCTGGCGCCGGACAATGGTGATGCCCATTTCTTCCTGGCGAACACGCTGGGCCGCATGGCGCGCTACGAGGAAGCCCTTGCCATCTACACCAAGCTGAACGCCATGGAGCCGGAAAGCCTGGATGCCTGGTTGGACCATGCCGACCTGCTGCTTGAAGTGAAAGGCCCCGAGACGGCCCTGCGCAAGTTGAAGGAGGGTGAACAGGTGCACAAGCTCGATGCCCGGTTCCGTTATCGCGTGGTCAGTTACCTCCTACGTGCAGGCCGCATGCAGGAAGCGCTGCTCGATCTGGAGGACGCACTGGTGGCGGATCACGCCGCGCACGAACTACTGGTCGCTCATTACCCCGAGGCATTGCACCTGCCGCAGGTGGCCCACCTGTTGGAACTTTACCGCCGATGAACGTAAAGCTCAGCCATATCCCCGCGCGCTCCACCAAGCCGCGGGAGGAAGGTCTCACAATGGTGATGGACAAGGGCCTTTCCTTGCGCCAGGCAGAGGATCTCATCAGCACAAGCGAAGCCTTGGTCGACCTGGTGAAGATCGGCTTCGGGACATCGATCGTAACCCCCAACCTGGCGGAGAAGATCGCATTGTACAAGCGCGCCAGCATGCGGGTCTACCTGGGTGGCACACTGTTCGAAGCGTTCGTTGCGCGCGGACAGTTCAAGGACTACCGGAAGCTGGTGGACCAGCTGGGGCTGGATACCGTGGAGGTCAGCGACGGCTCCATCAACATTCCGGCGAAGGACAAATGCAAGTACATCTCCGACCTTGCCAGGCACTACACCGTGCTCAGCGAAGTGGGGTCCAAGGAATCAGGGATCCTGATCAGCCCCAGCAAGTGGGTGAACATGATGCGCGCGGAGCTGGATGCAGGCAGCTGGAAGGTGATCGCCGAGGCGCGTGAGAGCGGAACGGTCGGCATCTACCGGCCCAATGGCCATGCGCACAGTGCGCTCGTGGGCCGCATCCTGGCCAAGGTTGCGGCGCAGGATATCCTTTGGGAGGCACCGCAGAAGCCACAACAGGTATGGTTCATCAAGCAGCTCGGAGCCAATGTGAACCTGGGCAACATCGCACCGGAGGAGGTCATTCCATTGGAGACACTGCGACTGGGCCTGCGGGGGGACACCTTCTTCCAGTACCTGCCTGAAAAAGTGGCCGACAAACTCCGCCAACTGAAACCCGAACAGGGCTCTTGATCCATGGATATCAGCATCGCCGAATTCAGGACATTGCAGGAACGCGGTGTGGAGCACCAGTTGATAGACCTGCGCGAACCCTACGAGGCTGAGCGGTGCACGCTGGGGGGGACGCTCATCCCCATGGGTGAGATCCTTGAACGGCTCGATGAACTGCGCCGCGATGTGCCGGTGATCATGCACTGCAAAAGCGGCAACCGCGCAGGCGCTGTCGTGCAGGCCCTCTCCCAGCGCTATGGCTTCGCCAACGTGCACAACCTGCGTGGCGGCATCGAGGCGTGGCGCGAGACCGTGGACCAGAGCATCAACTGCGAGTAGCCCGCGCGCCACATACCAACGCCCCGCCAGCGCTGTTCCCGGCCGAACTTCCATCCCCCCCTCCATGACCCTCGTTCAACGTATCAAGCTCTTCCTCAAAGGCATGGCCATGGGTGCCGCCGACGTGGTACCCGGCGTTTCGGGCGGGACCATCGCCTTCATCAGTGGCATCTATGAGGAGCTGCTTGCGTCGATCAATGCGCTGGGGCCCGATACCCTGGTGACCCTCAGGCGTGATGGCCTTGCGGCCGCATGGCGCCAGGTCAATGGCAACTTCCTCATCACCCTGCTCGCGGGCATCGGCACGAGCGTGCTCCTGCTCGTTCGCCCCATCACGTGGGCCATCGCGCACAAACCCGTGCTCATCTGGAGCTTCTTCTTCGGGTTGATCGTCGCCAGTGTATGGCTTTGCGGAAGACTGGTGAAGCACTGGAGCCTGCCCGCGTTCATCGGATCTCTCTTCGGTACGGCTGTGGCGGTGGTCATCGGGCTGCTCAATGCGGGTTCCGGATCCGATGCGCTGTGGTTCGTGTTCCTCTCCGGAGCCATCGCCATCTGCGCTATGATACTGCCGGGCATCAGCGGGTCCTTCGTATTGCTCCTGATGGGCATGTACCTCCCGGTGATGACCGCCATCAAGACCCTTGACATCCCGGTGATCGCCGTCTTCGCCACCGGCTGCCTGTTCGGCCTGATGGCGTTCTCGCGACTGCTCAGCTGGATGTTCGCCCGCTACCACGACCTCACCGTTTCCTCCCTGACCGGCTTCCTGCTCGGTTCGCTCTTCATCATCTGGCCCTGGAAAGAGGTGGTGAGCGTTCGCATGGTGCACGAAGGCAAGCCCGATGCCCACCTGGAGCCCTTCATCCAACGCAACATCTGGCCGCAGGATTACGCGACCATCACCGAGCTGGATACCGCCCTCGGGATCACGCACAAGGATCCGCAGATGCTGCTGGCCTTGCTGCTGGCCCTTTTCGGCGCGGCCTTGCTGATCGTACTCGAACGCTTCGCCCCCGAGAAGTGATGGTGCGCTTCGGCCTTATCGGCAAGCCCCTCTCCCATTCCTTCAGCCAACGCTACTTCAGCGACAAGTTCACCGCGCTCGGTCTCACTGACCACCGATACGATTTGTTCCCGCTGGAAGCGATCGAGGACCTGCCCGCCCTCGTGCGCGAGCATCGGGACCTGCGCGGCCTCAACGTCACCATCCCGTACAAGCGTTCGGTGATGGATATGCTTGATGACGTGGATCCTCAAGCCGCCGCCGTGGGTTCTGTGAACACCATCGACCTGCGCAGCGGACGTCGGATCGGCTACAATACCGACGTGCATGGCTTCCGCAGCACGCTCCTGCCCCTGATCGGCACGGAACGCCCGCGTGCGCTCGTGCTGGGTAGCGGCGGTGCCTGCCGGGCCGTTGGTTTCGTGTTGCGCGAACTCGGCATCCGCTTCCGTGTGGTGAGCCGCTCCCGTGAGCGCGGCGACCTCACCTGGGACCTTATCGACCCCATCCTGATGAAGGCCTGTCCGCTGATCATCAACACAACGCCCATCGGCATGCACCCGAATACCGGGGAGGTGCCTCCGTTACCGCTTTCCGCTCTGGGGCCCCGGCACCTGGTCTACGACCTGGTGTACAATCCAGAACGCACGGCGCTGTTGCACGAAGCGGAACTGCGCGGTGCCCGCATCCAGAACGGCCTACCCATGCTGCATGCGCAAGCGGATGCGTCCTGGAGCATCTGGAGCACGAAGAGCGATTAACGGAAAAGGTCCCTCACGTCGATCCGCACATATTCGCTCAGGATATCCGGATGGCGCGCCACTTCCACCCACTCCACAGCATTCAGGCCAGCCCGCATCCAGAGTTCACAGAAGAACCCGTGGAGGCGATAAAGATGCACCCGATGTGAAACGTGTAGGCGTGACCCGAGGTGTTCACCCTGTGTACGGAGCATTTCCACCCGCTCCGATAAGGGCAGCGCCAGGAACTCCACCTCGGTCATGGCGGTCAGCGCAGGTAGGCGCGCACGATCATCACGCCCAGACAGAAAAGGAACAGCAGGATGCTGATCCGGTTGATGCCGTGCATGAAACGCAGGCTGCTGTTGCCGCTGCTCCTGCCGAACAGGGTGGCCGGGTTGAGGTAGTAGGCGATCCGCTTGAGGAACATGGCACTGGGGTGTTTTCTGAGAACGCCCGGAGGTCTGCATTCGTTCGGTGAAGATAGCACCCTCCCCGCCGTGGTACCTTTGTACCATGGCGTTCCAGCTCGTCTCCGAGTTCCAGCCCACAGGGGACCAGCCTGAGGCGATCCGCCAGCTGGTGAACGGGGTGCGCTCGGGTGTGCCAGCGCAGACGCTGCTCGGTGTCACCGGCTCCGGGAAGACCTTCACCGTGGCCAATGTCATCGCCCAACTTGAGCGGCCAGCGCTCATCCTGAGCCATAACAAGACACTGGCGGCACAGCTGTACGGCGAGTTCAAGCACTTCTTCCCGAACGACCGGGTGGAGTACTTCGTGAGCTATTACGACTACTACCAACCCGAGGCTTACCTCCCCACCACCAACACCTATATCGAGAAGGACCTGTCGATCAACGATGAGATCGAGAAGCTCCGCCTGAGCGCCACCAGTGCGTTGCTCAGCGGACGTCGTAACGTGATCGTGGTGGCCAGTGTCAGCTGCATCTATGGCATCGGCAACCCGGCGGAGTTCCACAAGACCATCGTGCGGGTGCAGGTGGGACAGCAGATCCCCCGCAACAAGCTGCTTCACGACCTGGTGAGCGCCTTGTACAGTCGTCGCGATAACGATCCAGCACGGGGTAACTTCCGCGTCCGTGGCGATGTGGTGGAGGTGTACCTCGCCAACGATGACGAAGGTGTACGCATCCACTTCTGGGGCGATGGGGTCGAGCGGTTGGAGCGTTTTGCCGTGGTGGGCAACCGGACGCTGCAGACGGAACAACAGGTGACCATTTATCCCGCCAACATCTTCGTGACCAGCAAGGACACCATGAAAGCCGCCCTTGCGAGCATCCAGGAGGATATGGTGAAGCAGGTCGAGTTCTTCAACGGGATCGGCAAGCATCTGGAAGCGAAGCGCTTGGAGGAACGGGTCAACTATGACCTGGAGATGATGCGCGAACTGGGATACTGCTCCGGCATCGAGAACTACAGCCGCTATTTCGACCAGCGCAGTGCAGGCCAGCGCCCCTTCTGCCTCATCGACTACTTCCCGGATGACTTCCTGATGGTGATCGATGAAAGCCATGTGACCGTAAGCCAGGTGCAGGCCATGTACGGGGGGGACCGCAGCCGGAAGAAGAACCTGGTGGAATACGGCTTCCGTCTCCCCAGTGCAATGGACAACCGTCCCCTGAAGTTCGATGAGTTCGAAAGCCTGCTGGGCCAGACCATCTTCGTGAGCGCGACCCCCGCGGACTACGAGTTGCAGCGCAGCGAGGGGGTGGTGGTGGAGCAGGTGGTCCGTCCCACCGGACTGCTCGACCCGCCCATTGAAGTTCGCCCCAGCAGGGACCAGATCGATGATCTGCTCTATGAGATCCGGAAGCGGGCCGAAAAGGAGGAGCGCGTGCTGGTGACGACCCTCACCAAACGCATGGCCGAGGAGTTGAACGAGTTCCTCGGCAGGAACGGTGTACGCTGCAAGTACATCCACAGCGATGTGGAAACCTTGGAGCGCATCGAGATCCTGCGACAGCTGCGGCTTGGCATGTTCGATGTCCTGGTGGGGGTGAACCTGCTGCGCGAAGGCCTCGACCTGCCCGAGGTAAGCCTGGTGGCCGTGCTGGATGCCGACAAGGAGGGCTTCCTGCGCAGCAATCGTTCACTCACGCAGACAGCGGGGCGCGCAGCGCGCAACGTGAACGGCCTGGTGATCTTCTATGCCGACAGCATCACCGACAGCATGCAACGCACGATCGACGAGACAAGCCGCCGCCGCGCCAGGCAGGTCGCTTACAACGAGGCGAACGGCATCACCCCCACCCAGATCAGGCGTGACCGGGGGGACGTGATCCGCCAGACCGCCGTGCTCGACATCCATGACGCGGAGGGGCGCAGGGCCTATGTGGAACCTGCGGAACCAAGCATGGCCGCCGACCCCGTCATGCAATACATGAGTCGCGACCAACTGGAACGCAACGTACAGTTACTGGAGGGTCGGATGCGGAAAGCCTCCAGGGAGCTGGATTTCATCGCAGCCGCCCAATTGCGGGACGAGTTGTTCGCCATGCGGCGGCTCCTGGAGGAACGCGCCACCCAGGCATGATCCGACGGAATTGCTTTGCCAGACCGGCGAGCTGGTGCCCGGATCCCGAGAATGTGCTCATTTGAGCGAACTGAACACGCCCGCTTGTTGTATTTTTACACCAGATACCTTCGGAACCATGCAGCTACGCTACGCCATGTTGGCCCTCCTTACCGGGCTACTGACCCAGCCGATCTCGGCCCAACTGTCCTTTGGAGGCGATCCCTTGGGCCTTTCCCGGAATGCCGGTCTGCCGGATGCACCGACCGCGGTGATGCCTGAGGTGGATGCTCCCTCATTGATGGCCGAGGACGATGCGCGCACCGCTGCAGGCATCAAGGGTCCCTATCGGTTCGGGTTCAACCATGCCACGGACCTGAGCCTCGTCAACAGCGGCGTCTGGCACGAGCTGTCAAACGGTGACCGCGTATGGCGGCTGGCCATCCAATGCCCCCGTGCATACAGTATCAATTTCGAGTTCCACGACTATGTGGTCCCCGAAGGTGCCAGCGTGTTCGTCTACAACGATCTCGGCGAGCACATCGGGGCCTTCAATGCGGAGAGCAATCCGGGCAACACCGTGCTGGGTGTGACACAGCTTCCCGGTGAGCGCATCACCATCGAATACGTTGAACCGGCTGCGGTCCGGGGCCTGGGGAGCTTGCGCATCGGTCAGGTGACCCATGCCTACCGGGATCTCTTCAACAGCGCCAAGGGCCTCGGAGATTCGGGCTCCTGCAACAACAACGTGATCTGTGCCGTGGGTGACAACTGGCGTGCGCAGATCCGTTCGGTCGCAATGATCACCGTTGGCGGAAGCGGCATCTGCACGGGCACCCTGATCAATAACTGTCAGGAGAACGGCACCCCTTACTTCCTCACGGCCAACCACTGCCTCGGTGGCAACAACACATGGGTGTTCCGGTTCAATTACAACAGCCCCACATGTGTGGTCAATAACAACGGCCCCACGAACCAGACCGTCTCCGGTTCCACGTTGAAGGTCAACAGTTCCACGACGGACGTTGCCCTGTTGCAGCTCAACACCACGCCTCCTGCCAGCTATAACGTGTTCTACAGCGGCTGGGACCGCAGTAGCACCATCCCCACCAGCGCCGTGGGCATCCACCACCCCAGCGGTGATGTCAAGAAGATCTCCTTCGACAACAACCCGCTCACCACCTCTTCCTACCTCGGCAACGCCAACTCCGGCACCAATTTCTGGCGCGTGGGCAATTGGGAGGATGGCACCACTGAGGGCGGCAGCTCGGGAAGCGCGCTCTTCAATCCCCAAGGCCTCGTGATCGGCCAGCTTTACGGCGGGTTCGCCAGCTGCCAGAGCATCACGGCGGATTATTACGGCCGCTTCAGCCAGAGCTACTCCCTGTTGCAGCAGTGGTTGGGTAACTGCGGGAACGTGCTCTACGGATACCCCTCCGCCACCGCAGTGGACGACATGACCATCTCTGACAATCGCCTCAGCCTGATGCCCAACCCAAGCAACGGCCGCGTACAGGTGCTTCTGCCCCTCATGGCACGCCAGGGTGGTTCGGTGCGGGTGTTCGATGCGTTGGGCAAGGTGGTCGCCGAGCGCAATTACGCCACCGGCACCGAGCGCATCGACCTCTCCCTGCAGCAGCCCGGCGGCATCTATTTCGTGGAGCTGAGCAGCGGTGGAACCCGCGTCGTGGAGCGCCTGCTGCTCGATCGTTGATCAACATAGTGTCAATCTGTTTCGAAGGGCCAAAGCGAACAACGACCGAATATCCCTGCTCGGGCGGTTCGCCTTATTGCTGGGGCGCTGCGTTGGGCATAACCAGCGGCGCTCACTGCCCATGGAAGGTCAGGGAGGTGGTGAGGGTCTTTGCGCCAGCTCTAACGCTAATGAACCCGCCCGATCGCAAAGCCGAAGCATGTTATGAAGCCTCTATGCACCTCCCTTTGTCTCACTCTTTTCGCACTCACTGCAACCGCCCAGAAAGAAGCCAACGTCTGGCATTTTGGTAATGGCCATGGTTTCGATTTCAATTCGGGCGCAGCTGTTCAGATCAATGGAGCGATGCAAACGAATGAAGGATGCGCGGCCTATTGTGATGCAGCCGGCAACCTCCTTTTTTACTCCAATGGCGGTGGGCGTTTGCCGTCGAGCGGACAAAACCCTGGTACTATCTGGAACGCCAATAACGAGGTGATGTACGACATGCAAGGACTCGAAGGCGGTGGCTTTAGCTCGGCGCAATCCTCGGTCATTATTCCCGCTCCCGGAGAACCCAACGTTTACTACCTCTTCACCATGGAGGAAGCGGAATACTACGTAGATACTACAGTGGCCTCAGAACCCTTCGGCCGCGGTCTTCGCTATTTCAAAATAGATATGAGCCTGAACAATGGCCTCGGCGAAGTGATCGAGGCCGATGTGCCGGTCTATAACTACTCGTACGAGGGTCTGTGCGCCATAAGGCACATCAACGAGACCGATCACTGGATATTGATCAACCAGGATACAACCGGAATTGGCGTTTACCGTGTAACAGCTCAAGGAGTGGAATTGGCATCGGTCTATGAAACAGGAAATGCCGGTTATGGGATCATCAAAGCAGCTCCCACCAATCCCTTTGGTGTATTTCCGTGCT
>CAZLGY010000028.1:0-27915 GCA_964559165.1 uncultured Chryseobacterium sp. | reverse complement strand
CTTGTTGTCCGTGTCCTGCTTGATGTTGCCGAAGTCATGCTCGTATTGGGCGAACTGGATGGTGGTCTTGGGGGTGTTGTCCACCGGTTCAGCGGGCTTCGCCATCGGGTCGAAGGTGGTGGGGCTGGCGGCCGCACCAGGATCGGTGGTCGCCACTGCTCCGGATGAAGTTCCACCCTTGTCTCCGGAGAATTGCTGGACGGCAAGGGCAACGAGGGCCACCGCGATCACGGCAAGGAGGCCGATCTGGATCTTGTCTTTCATGGGATGGTGTTCTTCAGGTTGTTTCGGGGGACGAAATTAACGCACGCCACCCACCCGTGCGATGCCTTAACGAAGCATTAACAGATCCCGCGGTCCCTCAACGGGCCATACCAAGGCGTTGGTAGGTATTGTCGCTCAGGGCCTCCAGCGCACGTTGGAAACTCCGGTCCACCGGGTTCTGGGCGTTGATCACCATCCAGTAGGCGGATGTGTCCCACAGATCCCTGGCGATCAGTGCCTTCAGGCGGGTGTCGAGCAGTTCGCGGGAGCGGGAAAGTCCTGCTTCATCAGGTTCCACACCTTCCTTCTGAGCCTGGGCGACAAGCTCGTCCACCAATTGCTGGTCCACCTTGAAACCTGCGAGGAACTTGGGTGCATCGGGGTATGTCTTCAACAACTCCGGGCGGTGCAGGTCCACATACTGGAGGGCGAAGGTGTTGAGAGCTCCGCGTCGCACCAGCTGTCCGAAATAGCTTGAGCTCTGGACGGTATCGATGGGTACGAAGATGTCCGGAGAGATCCCCCCACCTCCGTAGACCACCCGCTTGTTCATGGTGAAGTACTTCAGTGTATCGGCCGGTTGCAGGCTGTCTGCGGAGGTGAGCTCACCGTTGGCAAGCCGCTGTTCTTTTTCGCGCTGGTAGGCTTCCGGTCCCTCTTCGTAGGACTTCTGGATGCATCTTCCGGAGGGTGTGAAGTAGCGCGAAATGGTGAGCCGTACGGCCGATCCGTCAGGCAGCATCACAGGCCGTTGCACAAGGCCTTTGCCGAAGCTTCTTCTTCCTACGATGAGCCCCCTGTCCCAGTCCTGGACGGCGCCGCTGACGATCTCGCTCGCGCTTGCAGAGCCTTCGTCCACCAGAACCACCAGCCGGCCCTTTTCAAATCCGCCTTCCTTGGTGGCGTAGGTCTCATCGCGCGGTGAATTGCGTCCTTCCGTGTAGACGATGAGGCGGCGGTCGCCAAGGAATTCATCCGCCATTTCGATGGCCGTGCGCAGGTAGCCTCCACCATTGCCCTGCAGGTCCAGGATGAGGTCCTGCATGCCTGCCGCCTTCAGCTCCGAGAGCTTGTTGCGGAACTCCTTCATGGTGGTGGCACTGAAGCGGCTCACCTTGATGTAGCCCACCTTCGGGTTGGCCATGTAGGCGGCTTCCACACTGAAGATCGGGATCTTGTCGCGCGTGATGATGAACTCAAGGAGCCCGGGTTCCAGGCGCCGCTGGATGCCCACCTTCACCTTGGTCCCCTTGGGGCCGCGCAGACGGTCCATCACATCGCTGTTCCGAAAGCCGACCCCGGCCACCGTGGTGTCATTGATGGTTATGATGCGGTCACCTGCACGGATGCCCAACCGTTCCGAAGGTCCACCGGCTATGGCATCCACCACATAGATCGTGTCCTTGATCAGGTTGAATTGCACGCCGATGCCGTCGAAGTTCCCTTTCAACGGCTCGTTCACCTCCTCGAGCTCGTCCTTGGGGATGTAGACCGAGTGCGGATCCAACTCCTCCAGCATGCGGATGATGGCGGCCTCGACCAATTCGTCCTTGTCCACCTCGTCCACATACATGCGGTCGATGTGGTAGAGCAGGCTTTCCAACTTGCTCGCCGCAGCTCCTGTCCGGTCCTGGGCACAGGCTGTTCGCACCAAGGAGGTGAACGCAAGCAGGGCGACCAATCGGAACGAAAGCGGCAGGTTTCTTGGAAGCATCGTCACAAGGTAATGAGCTGGACGCATCAACGGTGTTTCCGCACTTGTGCAGCACGTTCATGAGCGCCGATCACGGACCTGAAACGGACACTCGATTGACGCCCCTGCGGATCGGTAACGGTGAGCAGGTGCTCCCCGTTCGCAGGTTCCATGGCGAATTGGTGCGATGCGGTGGTGGATCCCAGGGACACTCCATCGAGCGACCAATGCAGCTTGCCTTCCGACACCCGCTGGGTGGCCAGTGCGACCAGCCGTGCGGGCTGTCCGGTGAGGCCAATGGGAAGGTAAAGCGTGGATCCATGCTCCGGATAGATGATGGTGGGTCCCGCGTCGGTATCGCTGTCGTTCGGCATCGGTGGCAGGCGCCTGTATTCGGGATGGCGCGGCGCGAAGTAATGTTCCATGGCGGGGGGCAGCACGAACCACGCCACGGAGGTGCCAGGCGCAGCAGGTCCGACCCGTGCTCCCGTCAGCGGGTCTAAACGCACGCTCCTGTGGTACGGGCATGGACGTGTCCGCATTGCACCGCGGGCGATGGATCGCGTCCGTGTTCTCGGGCAGTCGACCGAGGCTTTGTGGCCGCTCTGGGGACATACGGCCATGGGCAGCATGTCCTCGTGCGGTATCCGGAGCGGCTGCCCGTCCGGGAGCAGGCCGAAGAGCTCGAACAGGATCGGTGCCGCAGCCTGCGTTCCCGTGAGTCCGGGGCGTCCTTCACCATTCGCGTTGCCCACCCAGACACCAACGGCATGAACGCCATCCACGCCGATGGCCCATGCATCGCGGTGGCCGAAACTGGTGCCGGTCTTCCATGCGATGGTCTGCTGCCCGGTGAAGTGTTGCCAGCCTGCCGTGGCGTCCGGCCGCCTGGTGTGGGTGAGCGCTTCCAGGGTGTGGTATGCCGCTCCTGCCGACAGGGCTGCTGCCTTGCGTTCAGTTGCGGGGATGGGGGCGGTGGGCCATACCCGTGGTGGCCACACCACCAAAGTCGGGCCCGGTCCATCGCTATCGTTTGCACGAAGGATCCGGGCCAGGGATGCGTAGGCCCCGGTCAATTCCCAGAGGCTGCTTTCCGCACCACCCATCGCAAGGGCCAGCCCGTAGTGTTCAGCGCTCCTGTCTATGGAATGCATCCCCATCCCACGCAGCGTATGGAGCGCGGCGGGCACGCCGAGGTGCCGGAGGGCCCGGACAGCAGGTACGTTGAGCGACCGGGACAGCGCTTCGGAAGCGGGCACGGCACCATCGTAGCCCTCATCGAAATTGCGGGGTGCGAAGCCTTCATACTGGGTGGGAATATCGGCGACAAGCTGGTCCGGCATCCAGGCACCCTGATCGATCATGGCGGCGTGGATGAAGGGCTTCAGCAGGCTGCCGGTACTGCGTCGGGCCTGTATGATATCGACCGCCCCGCCGGCACCGCCCGCATCGGATTGGTTGCCTACGTAGGCGCGCACGTCGCCACTGCCGATATCCATCACCATCACCGCTGCGTTCATGACGCCGTTGGCACGCTGGGCCGGCGCATGTCTGCGCAGCACGTCAATAGCCTGTTGTTGCAGGTCGGCATCCACGGTGGATACCAGCCGCCGGCCCCCATGCCCGTCACGTTCCGCATGGTCGAGCAGGTGCGGAGCGAGGTGGGGAAGAGGGAGGGGTGCATCGGGCAGGGGTTCGTCCAGTGCCAGGCTCCATTCCATGCGGTCGATCGTCCCGTTGCGATGCAGTTCATCCAGCAGCCGGTCGCGCTTGCGCCGGAGCGCTTCGCGGGCCCTTCCCGGGTGGATGCGGGACGGGGCGTTGGGTAGAACCGCGAGGGTGGCGCATTCGGCCCAGCCGAGCGTTCCCGAAGGACGACCGAACCAGCGCCAGGAAGCCGCCTCCAATCCCACCACGTTGCCGCCGAACGGCGCGTTGTCCGCGTAATTACGCAGGATCGCATCCTTGTCCAGCTGCCATTCGATGCGCAGGGCCAGCACCAACTCAAGCACCTTCTGCGCCCATGTGCGGGGACGGTCGCCCCGGGACATCCGGGCGAGTTGCATGGTGATGGTACTGCCACCGGAGACGATGCGGCGGGCTTTCCAGTTCTGGTATGCAGCCCTCAGCAGCGATGGCAGGTGAACACCGCCGTGATGGTGGAAGTGGCGGTCCTCGAAGGTGAGCAGGCAGGTGGCGAACCGGGAAGGGACATGGTCCGTGGTGGGCATGCGCCATTGCCCATCGGTCGCCACACGAGCTGCCAGTAGGCGTCCGCCCCGGTCAAGCAATACCGTGCTGGTGGGCGTCTCAAAGAGCGGTTCCACCGGGATCACCGCCACCGCCATCAGGCCGCAGGCTGCCAGCAGCAGGACCGGCCGGAACTTCACAAGCGCCCGCATTGGACCGCAAAGGTGTGGCACACCGATACCTTTGTCCATCATGGCACGCCACATACCGATCATTGCACACCATTGGCTGCTGCTGGGCTCATTCGCCACCGCGCAGGAATGGCGCCCCATCACCCCCCATGGCTACATGCCTGGGACGGCTTTGCCGGAGGTGCAGGCTGTTCCCTTCGACAGCGGTGCTGCGGCATTGGACGATGCGCGCCGTGCCTCCGAGGGTCGGTTGTGGCTTCATGCCCGGTTCGTCACATGCACCGTGGATCCCTACACCGGTGGCGTCTGGCACACCGCTGCGAACGGGGATCGCTTGTGGCGGGCGGCCTTGCGCTCTCCAGGGGCGCAGGCTGTGGAGGTGTTCATTGAGGAAGTGGATGTTCCCGAGGGGGCGGCGTTCATGGTGCATGATGGCATCGGAGGCCCAGTGCAAGGGGGCTTCACCGCAGCCCATGCGGCCAGGTCGGGCACCATCACCTCACTTCCTGTGCAAGGGGAGCGGTTGGTGCTTGAATATTTCGAGCCGGCGGGGTCTTCCTTCCAGGGCTCTTTCCGTGTCGGGAAGTTGTTGCATACTTACCGTGGTGCAGCAGATGGGCGGACGGGTGCATGCATGGTGGATGTCGCCTGCAGCGAGGGCACGGACTGGTCGCAGCAGCGCGATGCCGTGGTGCGTATCCGCGTTGTGGTGCCCGGTGGCGCCGGCTTTTGCACCGGAACGCTGATGAACAATACAGCCCTTGATTGCAGGCCACTGGTGTTGACCGCGTTCCATTGCGGCGAGGATTCAGAGGCGGCCAACTTCGGGTCGTACCAGTTCCTGTTCAACTACCAACGCGGTTGTGGCACCGGAACGGCGCCTGCGAGCCAGGTGATGACGGGGTGCGTCAGGCTGGCGGATAGCAATGATACCGGCCCACAGGGTGGGGGTACCTACGGATCCGATTTCCTCCTGCTGGAGTTGAACAACGTGGTGCCCCCGTCATTTAACGCCTTCTATGCGGGCTGGGAGTCCACCGTGTTCGCCCCAGCGAATGCGGTGAGCATCCACCATGCGTCCGCCGGGCCCAAGTGCATCAGCACGTTCACGGCACCTGCCACGGATGCATCGTGGGCGGGCTTCACAGCAGGTTCGCATTGGCGGGTCAACTGGGTGCCAACGGAAAATGGTCATGGTGTCATGGAGCAGGGATCATCGGGCGCGCCGCTCTTCAACGCCTCCAAGCGGGTGGTGGGTACGCTCACCGGCGGTAATTCCTGTTGCACGACCAACGGATGTGGGCCCCAGACAGGCCTCAATGAGCCCGATCTTTTCGGCAAGATGATCTATCACTGGATCGAGAACCCGAACCCGGCCGAGGAGAAACTCTACCTCTTCCTGAGTCCAACTGGGAACTTCAGCCAACAGAACGGCAGCTATACGCCGTGCGGCGGCATCGGTATTCCCGAGCAGGGGGCGTTGTCCCGGGTGGAGCTGCTGTACCTGGCCGCTGAGCACAGACTGGCGGTCACCTGTGACGGGTGTCAGGGGCGTATCCGCTTGAGGTTGTTCGATGCGACAGGACGCGTTGTCATGCAACGCGCCGTGGATGTACGCGCCCGGACGGACCTGGCGTTGCCCGCTCTTGGCAGTGGCACCTACCTGTTGGTGGCCGATGGGATCGGGGCGCATGCCACGCTGCGCTTCGTCGTTACTGGATAGTGGATGCATCTCCCGCC
This sequence comes from uncultured Chryseobacterium sp., assembly GCA_964559165.1. GTDB lineage: Bacteria > Bacteroidota > Bacteroidia > Flavobacteriales_F > PHOS-HE28 > PHOS-HE28. Next base: position 21,837 of record CAZLGY010000028.1, on the reverse strand, counting down.
GGCACCACCTCCACCCAGGTGCCCTTCGTCCGCGCCTGGATGCGACCATCGTACATCGCATCCAGTTGAATTCCTGGTGATCGGAACCTTCCGGTGAAGGAGGCGTTCAGCGCCACCCGGATACGGCGGGAGGAACCTCTTGGCAGGTCGAAATAGCTGAGTACCCGGTCGTCCCGGATATCCTGGTAGTCCATGGTGTGCGGGGCATCCGGACCCTCCTCCAGACGGGTGGGTCGGATCTCCCATCCGTTGGCGAAGATCTGCGTCAGGGCGAGGTTGCGGAGGTCCGGTCCCTGACCGCCATGCTGCACATCAACCACAGCGAACAGGTCGGTACCCTGTTCCAACCTGCCGGGGTCCAGGGCTCTTCCATCGCGGTCCTCGAACCGAACGCGTGCCAGAACACCACGGAAGTACTCCTGCTCCTCTTCCGCGCGGGGCTTTCCCCGCCGCAGCAACTGTACGTGCAGGGGGTGGTCGCTGTTATTGCGCACGGTGATGCGTTGCGCTTCGTCGGTTCTTCCCATGTCGATGGTACGCAGGGACGAGGGGCTTCGATCCTCCGTGGAGCGACCCTTCCGGGTGATGGTATAGTGCAGGCCTTTCCCATTGCCCGGCGCGTCCTGGGCGATGGACCACAGCGCGAACGCCGTGGCCTGTGTGCTCTGCCACTCATCGCTCGAGAGGGTGGATGCGATGCGCTGCAGAACGGTGTACGCTTCCGCATTGCGTCCGATCGACCGCAGCACATGCGCCGTGATCGCATCATCGCGCAGAACACTTCCATAGGTCAACATGGCCGCCTCGGAAGGCACGACCGGCCTTGTACCGACCCCCATGAGCACGCCGGCCACATCCTTCCTGCCGTTCAGCGCATAGGCTCCGGCCAGCAGGTGGCGTGATTGGTCGCTCAGGTCGGTCCGTTCGCGCAGCCTGTTCATTGCCGCACTTTCCGGTCGCTGGGCAAGGCTCAGCACGAAAAGACGGTAGGCGTCCAGTTCGTTGCGGAACGCCCGTTCCATGGCGTTGGGCTGGGACGGTGGCTCGTCGCGCAGGCTTCGCCGGGTATGTTCCGCCCAGCGGTCCAGAACGCGTTGTTCCACGGAATGGCCAGCGCGCTTCGCTTCCACCAGGAAATGCCCGGCATAAGCACTGCTCCATCCATCGTACGTGTCCCCGCCCGGCCACATGTTGAACGACCCATCGGAGCGCTGCAGCCTCGCCACGCGTCGCAGGGCATCTGCGACCTGCTGGCGCAGTTGTTCACGGTTCGCCGCAGGAAGGTCCACGATACGATCAAGGTACACCTGTGCGAACGCACGTGAAACGGTCTGTTCAAGGCATCCATGGGGATAGTCGAGCAGATATTTCAGCCGGTTGCCGAGGTTTATCGGGGGCATGCCGCTCAATTCCAATTCAGCGGAATTGCTTCCAGCGACACCGATCGGCGTGACATCCATCGTGACCTCCGCTCCCGGTCGTATCAATGATCGTGTCACATCACTCGCCATGGGCGCGGCATCCCTCACGTCGATCTCCATTTCTGTCGTGGCGCGTTCCGATCCGCTTTCGGCGGTAACGATGATGCGACCTGGTCCGCTGCGTTCTGCACAACGCAGCGAAAAGCGCACCAGTTGTTCTCCTGTTACCCTCATGGTAAGCTGCTGGCTCGCGGGTCCGCTCAGTTGAACAGGACCTGTTGTCCGCACGCTCACCTTCACCGCACCGGGGGCGCGCTCCATGGCGAACAGCGTCACTGGCAGGTCCACCGATTCGCCTGGGGCCAGTTGCCTCGGAAGGCTGGCCAGCACCATGAGGGGCTTGGTCACCGGTACGCGCTGCTCGGCGTGGCCCTGCGCTCCTTCGCCGTTGGTGGCGACCACCATCACACGGACCGATCCCACGTAGTTGTCAAGGACGACGGAATGCGTACCAAGTCCGCGCGCTCCGATGCTGAATGGACCGAGGTACCGCACCACCGGAACAAAGCGTTGCGCACGCGCGCCCTGCACGGGGCCTCCATCGTCACTTCCGCCGAGTGCAAGGATGCGCTGCACCTGCTGGCCATATGCACCGATGACATCGTCATAGACATCCCAACTTCGAACTCCCAACGCCTCGCGCGCGTGGAAGTGGGACCAGGGGTCCGGTGTCTGGAACCTGGTAAGGTCAAGAAGGCCTTCATCAACGATGGCCAGGGTGTAGGTCATTGGCCGGCCTGCGCGTTCACGGACCTTCACGTTGAACGCTGTACCAGTGCGGATGCTCTTGGGCAATTCGAGCGTGGGGGAGAGGTGGGAGTCAGGATCCTCCACGAAGAGCGGTATCACCCCGTGCAGGCGTATGGGCAGATCATTGGCCACGCTGCCGTGGGGCTGCAACAGGCATACATCCGCATATACGTTGGGTGCCATGTCGGCCGTGATGGGGATGGTGACATGTGTCTCCCGTTCGCTGAGTTCCACCCACCGGGTGCTTAGCAAGCGGTCGCCGGAGGCGATGGTGATCAATGCACGCCCCGCACCGGCCGATGGGATGCTGAGGATGGCCTCCTCCCCGGGCTTGTAGCGCTCCTTGTCCGCACTGAAGGTGAGCATGGATGATGCCTTGGGATCTTCGCGTCGTGCGCGACCCTCCCAGCCCGGCCAGTCGAAGTGGAGCAACAGTGCGCTGACATGCCCGCTTGCGCGGTCGCTGATGCGAAGCACCGTTCTGCCCCAGTCCGCGCGCCCGACGCGCAGGTTGAACCGTGCGCGCCCCCTGGCATCGGTGGTCAACGACATCGCCTGTCGTACCGTATGGTGTGCTGCGCTCATGTAGTTGGCGCTGCCACCCACGGCACCATCCCACCACCAGGAGTGATCCAGCTTCAGCACCTGCACATCGAGGTTCCGGTCCCGGGCTGATAAGCCCCGGGCGTCAAGGGACGCGATATCCACGACATAGGTGGTATCCGTGAAGTAACTGCCCCATGCACCGGTTGGAGCCGGAACGCGGATCGCCACGTAGTGGTCATAGGGTGCCATGGACAAGGAGGTCCTGTCCATGCTCGCATCGCCTCCCGGCTCAAAGACCCGGGTGACAATATTGGCTTTCACGAGTGCCGGCACACCTTCACCTGCAGGGACCGGGAGGGGGAAGGAGAGGCTCCCGTCCGGACCGGTTCGGCCATCGTGAACGAGCACCTCCTCTTCGCCGATGCGGGATGCAAGGTCATTGAGGTTCCACTCCTCGAAACCCTTGAATACAAGCTTGTCCGTGGCGAGTGTCATGGTAATCGTGGCACGCATGTCCCGCGCAACGGCACCGTGCAGCCATTCCGCATGGACCTTCACCGGATGCGGCCCTGCCCCGTTCAGGCGCTCTGTTCCTGCGTCCAACCGTACACGGAGCCTGTTCGGGCGCACGGTCTCCAAGCGAAGGCTCCGATCGAAGCGGGCCGACCCCACCTGGACCTGGGCGTTCCAGACACCGGTGGGAGCGGAGGCCTCCGTTGCAACACTGAACCGGAAAAGTCCCTGGACACCCTTCTCCGCCACCATGCGCTGGGCAGGACGACCCTGCGGGTCGAATAATTGGAGCACAACAGGATGGTCCTTCGCGGCTGATGCATCCTCCAGCATGAAGGCAAGGTGTAGCGTGTCCCCGGGACGCCATACACCGCGCTCCCCGTAAAGGAACCCCTTCATGCCTTCCTGTGACCGGCGTCCACTGACGTCGAATTCGCTGACGGAAAGAGCGTTGCCGGGATCGAGGCGGAGGTATCCGTACTGGCGTCCTTTCCGAGCGGTGATGACCGCCGGTCGGGCGGCTGATGCGGTCAGGGCGGCCATGCCATCCGCGTCGGTCCGCAGGGTCGCCAGTTGTTGCAATTGGGGGCCGAGCACGGTGAGCTCCACGCCCGCCATTGGACGTGTTGATACGATGTCCGCCACGGCAAAGGCCCAAGCACCCTGGCCAGCCTCCCTCGCCATGAGACCCAGATCACTGGCAATGATGTTGCAGCCTTGGGGGCCCTTTGCATGGTAGTAGTCTTCGCTGCAGGGATCCAGCTCGTCCCAACCCCAATACGGGTAATAGCCGTGGCCGTACCATTCCTGGCCCATGGCATCATGGCGGTCCTGTTCGGCCTTCAGGTCCTCCTTCCAAGTCAGGTCCGGCAGGTCGGTATTGCTGCCTGTGCAGGGCATGGCACTGTGCTGACGGCGGAAGGAAAGTTCCACCCGGTACAGGGCACCCGGTTCTGCTTCAAAGTAGCGGGAAAGGTCGAGGTGGTATCGGTTCCATGCGTCAAGGTCGGGGGCATCAACGGTCTGCAATGGCACCAGGTGACGCGCCACCAGGCTTCCCACACGGGCCAGCTCATGCTGGCCGCTGATCGGATTCACCTGCAGGAATTGTGGTACGTTGGACGAGGTGATGCGCAGGATCCTCACCTCCACATGGTGGAGCCCCACGGCCTCGAACGGGATCACCATCGCATTGCTGGAGGGCAGGATGGTGCCATCACCAACAAGCCTCACCGCAGGACCGCGTGGAGCGAACGTGAGCGCGAAGGCTGTATCCGCTGTGAGCTGCAGTCCCCGTTGCGAACGGATACTCCGTGCCACGCTCACCAGCTGCTCCCCATCCGATCGTTGCGGTGGCATCAGGAGCACCCTGTTACCATCCACATGGATCCTGACCGGTCCGTTGCCAAGCGCAATGAGCCCATCGAGGTCCTGTGACGCGTCCAGGGGGTCACTGAATACCAATTCCGCGTACTGCTCCCCGTCATCGCGGGCAGCGCTGGAAATGATGCCCAATTCACCCATGGCAGGGATGGAGATGCGTTGCTCGGATCGGTCATCCACACCGATGGCGGAGCCGTTGAAGGATAGGGTGACCGCGCTTCTGGTGCTGCGGCGGTTCACGTTGGGGATGGTCAGCGTATGTGTCCGCCCATCATCGGCGTGCGTCCACTGCCGATCCAATTGACGACCATCCTGGGTGGCTGTGAAACAAGCCGGGAGGTCCGATCCACTTGCATCATCGAGCGTCCGCACCGTAACCACCAGTTGTTGCCCACCATTACCGGTTCCAATGAGATCGGAAGCAGCATACCGCACACCCTGCCGGATGGTGTGGATGGTGTAGCGTAATTCGTCATGATCGGCGGGTACTTCGACCAGGGCACCGAGGTCAAGCCGTACTGTGTGATCCTTGTCCGGGGCGAGGCGGTGCGCGGGTTCGAAGGCAAGGGTCCTGCGATCCCGCCAGCGTACGGTGCCGGGAACTGCGGGGTCCAACGTGAGGACCCGCTCCAGTTCCAATACGCTCGTATCACGCCACTGCAGACCTTCAGCGAGTCGGACCAGTATGGGTGCCCGGGCTGAAATGTTGCCGGCCGTGAAGGCTTCCACATAGCTGCTGAAGGAGGGGGGGGGGAGGTCCGGCGCGGGTGGTGATGTGCAGGCCACCAGGAGCAGGGCCATCAGGGCAGTGCGAAGAAGTGATCCCATGGAGCAGGGGCGGTAGGTGCGTTCCCGACACGAAGTTAGACCGGCTTGCCCCACAGGATGGGCGTCATCGGTGGCCCGCAGGTGTATCGGTGGACCCGATCAGCTCACTGGCCTTGCTGCAGGCTTTCGGCATCCTCTGCGGGAAGGATATAGCCGTTCATCTCGCCCACCACGAAAGCATCCACAAGGCCCATGCCCCTGAGGCGCTCGCGGGCGATCTCCGCCTCCGCCCGCGTGCCGAAGCGGCCATGGAAATAGCGCACACCATCCGGTCGAATGACAGGTTCCACATCACCGATCTCGATGTACTTGCCCATGGTCTCAACGGGCACCGAGCTGACGGATCCCACGAAGGAACCCACCTGCACGCGGAACCGGATCCCTTTCCGGTCCACATCATCGGAGGGCAATGAGCGTACATCCTCGGGACCGGTCAGGATGGCCCCGGCCTCCTTCATGCTCACCCGCTTCCCCTGTTTGAAGGCCACCAGGAAGGCTCCTTCGAATCCTTGGAGCAACATCTGGACCTTGTGGTCGGCGGCATCGTTCACGTTGTTGAACGATCCGGTGTAATAGCGCATAAGCCCATCGTCGCCGCGGATGGATACCAGGTCGGGGACATCGCGGAAGATGTTACGGGACAAGGGTTTTCTGAAGGCCCCCAACTGCACCCGAACGATCACGTCCCGGCTATCATCCACCGCCCCCATGCCGCGTTTGCGTTCGCGCTCGGTCCCAACTTCACCACCCACCTCCAGCAGGCGGCCGTTCTCCTCTGCCATCACCCTGCTTTCGATCCCCATGCCGCGAAGCTCCAGTTCACGCCTCAGTGCCTCCGGAATTCCATCATAACTACCAACCACATAGAACGTGGTATCTCCACTTTCCACAGTACGCACATCCGGCAGGCTGAGTATGCGCTGCATGAGCTCCTCGCTGATACCCTCCACCTGTCCACCCACCTTCACCACGTAGATCCGCTTGTTCTGCGCTACGATGGGTCTGGGCTTCGGCGCGGGACCAAAGGATGCCACGGAGGAGGCGACCATGTTCACCGCGCCGGAGTCGAGGTAATTGAGGTGTCGCTTGAGGAGGGCTGCATCGCTGATCGTCACCCCGCGCGCATCCACAATGGCCCCTGCCGCTGTTCCGGGTTCGTCGTCCTGGTGGTCCGGCACTCCATCCCCGTCCGTATCGATCGGGCATCCCGATGCATCCACCTTCACTCCTGCAGGAGTGCCCGGGCACAGATCCTGCATATCCTTTACGCCGTCCGCATCCTCATCATCCTGCAGCACGATCAGGTCCAGCTCCTCACTGTTCAAGGGGGTCACCCTGCTGCGTTTGGCACGCGGTACGATGGGAACAGCATAACCGATGGAGAAGGAGGAGTACAGGAAGCGATCGTTCCCTGCGGTCCCGCGCCGCTCTCCCGTGCTCTGGTCCGTGACACCATCCACCAGGTCGGTCAGCGCGAAGTGCATGGTGGTACCGATGCGGAAGTCAAAGCCACCACCAAGGTCCATGCGGGCGCCGATGCCGGCAGGCACGGCCCACGTGCGTTCGGGGTACTTGCCGAATCCGTCCGCGTTCAGTTCACGGACATCACTCTCGTATACATAGTCGCGCTGGATCACGGAGGCCTGTGCTGCGAACGGATCATCCTCTGAACGGTCGCGGATGCTGCCATCGCTCCAGTAGTGATAGGTGCGTCCCTCGCGATCGCGGAGATCGGTCTTGGTGAGGAACTCCACACTTTCGAACCCGAGCGTGACATAGGGCTCCACACGCCTGTCCTTGTTCAGTAATTGGAGGAAATTGTAGCGGAACTGGAAGCCGCCGATCGTGATGCGTGATTCGAAGTTGAGGGAGCGGGAAAGGCTTCGTTCATTGACACCCAGCCTTCCGTGAAGCGCGTACAGGCCCCCTTCCAGCCAGTCGTTGAGCGGCACGGTGGCGCGAAGGTCGAAAGCCGGTCGGGCGAGGAGTGCACTGTGTTCGGCATGCTGCCTGCCCACATCTCCGAAGAAGGCGAACATCCCCACCCCGAGGCCCAATGTGGGACGCGTTCCGGATGCGGCCGGTGGCGCGGCCACCCCCGCAGCGGCCACCATCGGTGCCGTGGCGGTACTGTCCTGCTGGGCCTGTGCCGGAACCAGCACCACCACGAGGGCCATCGCTCCTGCTAGGGAGCGGGCTGCTGATGGATGGCTAGGGCCGGCCGCCATGGGGTTCATCGATGGATCACTGGACCCACTGCTGTTGGGTGATCATCAGTGCCTCCTGTACGGTGATACGCTCGCCATTGTTGTATGCGGTCACGAACGGCCCCGGGAAGCCATGGCCGCCGTTAACGAAGTTAACACGTTGGTCGCGGGCCTCCCGGTATGTGGCATGGCGACCGGTCACGTACTTGATCCAACCCTCGTGGCGCTCCATCTGCAGGTCCCCTGAATAGCGGTGTTTCGCAGCGAAATAGGATCTGTCCACTTCACGGTGACCAGCCGCGATCTGTACCTTGAAGACCACCCCGCGTTCCGGGGTGGGAGTGCTCGTGACGGTGGTGGACGGGCTGGCGGCTGGGCGGGAGGTGGATCCGGCCCGCGTGGAACGTCCGGCAGATGGTGGAGCGCTCTTCGGAGCCTCGGTGACAGGCTCGCTTGCCGGGGTACGCTCTACCGGGGCCTCCTTCAATGCAAGGTTGAGCTCGCCATCACTGCTGTCCATGGTGGAGAGGCCGGCTGCATCACTGCCCAACAACTCCATTGCCTTGGGGCCGATGTAGAAACGGGAAGAGCCCACCACCGCTTTCTGGGTCTCGTCGTTCAAGAGATAGCCGAACTCGCCGTCGACGGTGTATTCGCCATCCGGCTGTCCGGTCGCACGAAGTTTGTACACGACCCGCACATCATCCCTTGCCGGCAGGTTCAGCCAAACGAACTTGACCACGCGTTCCTGGGCGGTGAAGATGGCTTCGTCACTGCTTTTCTCCAACGCGGTGAAACCGGCCGGGATGGTCTCCTGCAACTTGCCGAAACCGCGGATGGACCCTTTGCTGATGAGGACCTCCACCAGCATTTCCTTGTCGGATACCGGTGTGATGGTTCGGGCTGCGCTCACCCCACCCGGGCCCTGTGCAGGAGGAATGCCGGCTGCATCGACCACCACCATCGGCACCTTGCCGGACAAGGGTGGAGTGGCGCCGGCTGAGGCGGACACCAGGTCGTTCGTATCGTCCGACGTATCAGCCGCGGAGCTCGAGCGCGCGGTGATGCCCGATGGGTCACCCGCACCGACATTCACGGTATGGGTGGGCAGGTCATGGGTTTTTCGCTCGTTGTCCTCGATGTAGGAGAGCCGGCCGGTGATGGGCAGCGTTCCTCGCGCGGATGCATCAGCCTTGAGCGTGTAGCTGAACGTGAAGCTGGGACCGGCCGGCAGTGACATCCAGATGAACTTCGCCTTGTTATCGGCGAAGGTGAACGAGGCCCCCTTTGTTTCAATGGCGGTAGCGCTCAAGCCGACAGGGAGGTCCAGCTGGAACTTCGCGAAACCAGTGAGTTCACCTTTCTCCACGGTGACGTTCACGCGCACTTCGGAGCCGGGAGACATGTCCGACGGCAGGGTTTGGTTGATGCGCACATCCGCCGAAAGGAAGGCATCAACAAGGAAGAGGCCGAAGAGATTGGCGAACAGCACCAGCTTTGGGACCATGGGACGTGGTGGATCGGTGAAGGAACGAACGTGTCTTGCACACGCTGCGTCCAAAAGTATCCGCACCTCCTGCGGTGGATCCCTGGTGTTCGGTGTCAACTACCAACAAGGCACTGTTGAACGCGGCGCTCGGAAGCTCAGTAGTTCGGCGTCAACAGGCACGTGCTGTGGAAGCGGTTGATGGCCACTCCGCCTGGTTGTGCGTTCGCTCTCGTCGTTGTGGTTGCTGCCACGGCTGCTCATGGCGTGCGTGAAGGGTTGTCACGCGGATGACACGGCCCGGTCCAGCTCTGCGGCGAGGAAGGTTGCGGTGTGGCCACGCCCCATCAGAACCACCTCTTCGGGCGTTCCACGGGCCACCACGGTTCCGCCGCCCTGGCCACCCTCCGGTCCCATGTCGATCAGGTGGTCGGCCACCTTGATGATGTCCATATTGTGTTCGATCACCAGTACGGTGTTGCCTTGGTCCACCAATCGGTCCAGCACCGAGATCAGCTGCCGTACGTCATCGAAATGCAGGCCGGTGGTGGGCTCGTCAAGGATGTAGAACGTACGGCCGGTATCGCGCTTGCTCAGTTCGCTGGCCAGCTTGATCCGCTGCGCCTCTCCGCCGCTCAGGGTGGTGCTGCTCTGCCCCAGTGTCACATAGCCGAGGCCGACGTCCAGCAGCGTGCGGAGCTTTTGCGCGATCATCGGGATGTCGGCGAAATGGGCGGCGGCTTGTTCCACCGGCATGGAAAGCACATCGGCGATGCTGCGCCCCTTGTAGCGTACCTCCAGAGTCTCCCGGTCATACCGGCGGCCCCTGCAGGTTTCGCACGGCACGTTCACGTCGGGCAGGAAATTCATCTCAATGGTCCGCACCCCCGCACCTTTGCACGTCTCACAACGTCCACCGGCGGTGTTGAAGCTGAAGCGCCCGGCCTTGTATCCACGGATCTTGGCGGCTGGAAGCTGGGCATACAGTTCGCGGATGTGGTCGAAGAGCCCGGTGTAGGTGGCTGGATTGCTGCGCGGAGTGCGTCCGATCGGACTTTGGTCCACCTCGATGACCTTGTCGATGTGCTCAAGCCCCTTCACGCTTCGGTATGGAAGGGGCTGGGCCTCGCTGCGGTGATAGTGCCTGGCCAGGATGGGATAGAGCGTGTCGCTGATCAGGGTGCTCTTTCCGCTGCCACTGACCCCGGTTACGCAGATGAACCTCCCCAACGGCAGGGAAAGGTCCACGTCCTTCAGATTGTGACCACTGGCGCCGTACAGTTGAAGGTGCCTGCCGTTCCCGGGGCGGCGCTGGACGGGTACCGGGATGCGGAGGTCACCCCGCAGGTAACGGGCGGTGGTGCTCTCCCCCTGTACCAGGTCGCGCGGGTCTCCCTGTGCCACGATGCGACCGCCATGAGCACCGGCACCGGGCCCGATGTCGATCAGGTGGTCTGCGCTCATCATCATCTCCCGGTCATGTTCCACCACCAGCACGCTGTTCCCTCCATCGCGCAGTTCGCGCAGGCTGCCGATGAGCCGGCGGTCGTCTCGCGGATGCAGGCCGATGCTGGGTTCGTCGAGGATGTAAAGCACCCCTGTGAGCTGGCTGCCGATCTGCGTTGCCAGGCGGATGCGCTGGGCCTCGCCGCCGCTCAGGGTGCGGGCACTGCGGTCCAGGGTCAGGTAGTCGAGGCCTACGTCCAGCAGGAAGCGTGTGCGGCTGGTGATCTCCTTGATGACCTCATTCGCAATGAGCGCCTGTTTCTCATCAAGATGGGCGGGGAGCCCCTCCATCTCAGCATGCAACGCGGTGATGCTCATAGAGGCCAGCTGGTGGATGTTCCGTCCGTTGAGCCGGAAATGCAGGGCGTTCTCCTTCAGGCGGGCACCCTTGCACAGGGGGCAGGCGACCATGTGCGTGAAGCCCGCAGCCCATTTCTGGGCGGCTTTCGTGCCGTCGTTGGCCTGCTCCATCACATGGGGGATGATCCCCTGGAACTGCACATTGCGGTCGTTAAGACCGATGCTGCTGGTCACGCGGAGCGGTTCGTCGAGCCCGTTCAGCAGGGCGGAGATCACCGCATCGTCCATTTCGGCCACCGGGCTGTCAAGGTCGAGACCGAACCGCTGCAGGACGGCCTCCACCTGCTTGAATATCCAGTTGCTCTTGTAGGCGCCGAGCGGGAGGAAGGCCCCCCGCCGGATGCTCTTGTTGCGGTCGGGTACGATCTTGTCCAGCGCAACCTCCGTCACCTGGCCCAGGCCGCTGCACGTGGGACACGCGCCATAGGGACTGTTGAAGCTGAACAGGTTGGGTTCCGGTTCCTCGTAGGCGATGCCGCTGGTGGGGCACATCAGGTGACGGCTCAGGTAGCGTGTTCCGTCTTGGTCCACACCTGCGATCATGAGCGAACCCTTGCCATACTTCATGGCGGTGGCGCAGGTCTCTGCCAGTCGCTTGGCGCTCGCCGCGTTCACCTTCAGCCTGTCCACCACCAACTCGATATCGTGCAGCTTGTATCGGTCCAGTCGTGGGCGATCGGCGATGTCGATCACCCTGCCATCCACGCGTGCCCGCAGGAACCCCTGGCGAAGGAGCTGGTCGAAGAGCTCCTTGTAGTGACCCTTCCGCCCTCGAACCAAGGGCGCCAGCACGAGTATCTCGCTTCCTGCATAGCCGGAAAGGATGAGCTCCTGGATCTGCCTGTCGGAGTAGCGCACCATGCGTTCGCCGGTCACATGGCTGTATGCTTCACCGGCCCGGGCGAAAAGCAGGCGCAGCAGGTCATAGACCTCGGTGATCGTACCCACCGTGCTCCGGGGGTTCCGGCTGATGGTCTTCTGCTCGATGGCGATCACCGGGCTCAGTCCCGTGATGGCGTCCACATCGGGTCGTTCTATGGCACCGAGGAACTGGCGGGCATAGGCGTTGAAGGTCTCGATATAACGGCGCTGCCCTTCCGCGTGGATGGTGTCGAAGGCCAGGGAGCTCTTCCCACTGCCGCTGAGGCCGGTGATGACCACCAGCTGGTCACGGGGAATGCGGACATCGATACCCTTGAGGTTGTGCACCCGGGCACCCTGTACCTCGATGTATTCCTGCTCCCCCTGCCCCCGGTCCGATCCAGCCTGCAGCTCGGCCACCTTCGTTTTCCTTGCCATCATCGGTCATCATTGCCGGTGGTCACCGCATCAAAATCCTCCGCGGGCAGCAGCAGGGAGTAGCTGCGTCGCTGTGTGTTGGTCAACTTATTGGAGCGCAGCCAGGGGTTCAGTAATTTCAGCGTCCGGAGATCGGTGCCCTGTTCACGCGCGAAGGCTGCCAGATCGGAGATGGGCACATCCACCGACACGCTGCGCGTCCGGTATGGTTGGTAGAGGTCCTGCGGTCGGATGTGGAAGCCGTACCGTTCCGGGTCGCGCAGGATCTCCTTGATGGCAAGGATCCGGAACACATAGCGGGACGTTTCTTCCGGTAGTTGAAGGTCGAAGTAGCTGGTGCCTCCTTGTTGTTCCAATTGGCGGGTCACTCCTTCGGTCCCCATATTGTATCCGGCAGCTGCAAGCGCCCAATCCCCATGCTGCTCATGGGAGCGCTTCAGGTAGCGGGCGGCCGCCTCCGTGCTTTTCTCCATGTGATAGCGCTCATCCACCTCGTCATTCACCTCGAGGCCATATTCGATGGCGGTGCCCTTCATGAACTGCCAGGGGCCTGCGGCACCGGCGGGCGAGACCACATTGGTGAAGCCGCTCTCGACCAGTGCGATGTACTTCATGTCGTCCGGCACACCGGCTTTGGCAAGTGTCTCGGACACCATGGGGAACCACCGGTGGGCGCGCTTGTGCAGCAGCACGGTATTGCTCTGCCAGTAGGTGTTCACAAGCAGTTCGCGGTCCAATCGTTCACGCACGTCCAGGCGGTCCATCGGCACCGGTTGGTCACAGAAGGCAAGGCGGTTGGGCAGGGTGAGGGAGAAGACCTTGTAGCTGTCGTTGAAGTGACGTTGGTGGTCCAGGTCACTGTTCTCCACGGATGTGGAGTAGGAGAACAGGTGCACCCCGAGCGCTCCGGTCAGGAGCAACAAGCACCATAGGGCGGTGCGGGCGGCCATACCGATGTACTTACGGGTGCTCATCGGCGTGCGTGTCTGGTCCATAGCGTGAGTGCGAACAGCGTGCCGAAAACGACCAACGCATAGCCAACGTACAGGGTGGTATGGAAGTTCTGCCAGACCTGGATATACCGGGAGGCCACGAATACGAGGAACACGTTGAGGATCGAAAGCCCCACGAAAGTGAGCGCCACCTGGGCATCGCTGAGGCCGGCGTAGCTCAGGTGATGGGTGGTGTGGTCACGGCCGCCCACGAACGGTGAAGTGCCCCGTGCGATACGGTTGATGGAGACGATGGTGGTATCAACAATGGGCAGCAGCAAGGCGATCAGGGGCATGACGATCTGGCGGGGTGTCTCCCAAGCGCCTGCTGGTGAAGGGGTGTTCCAGAGGAAGCGGATGGCCAGGTAGGCGAGGAACACCCCAAGGAACTGGCTTCCTGTATCGCCCATGAACATGCGCGATGGGTGCCAGTTGAAGAACAGGAAACCAGCAAGTGCGGCAAGTACTCCGATGATGAGGACCGTATGGACCGTCTCGTCCGCATGCAGCACCTGCATCTGGACGAGCACGGCACAGAGCACTCCGATGCTTACGCTGGTGGTGATACCGTCCATGTTGTCCAGCATGTTGATGGAGTTCATCATCCCCACCACCCAAAGTATGGTCAGTAGTTGGTCGGCCCATTCCGTGTCGAAGAGATCAATGGAGGTGCCCGAGACGATCAGGATCACGCCGCAGGCCACTTGGGCCAGGAATTTCAGGAGGGGGCGGGTGTTGTATGCATCATCGGCCAATCCCATCAGGAAGCCGAGGGCGGTTGAGGCCAGCAAGCCGAACAGCTCCGGGCGCAGGGTGGTGCCTGCCCGTCCTGGGAAGATGACCCCATGCAGGGTGAAGCTCACCAGGAACAGCATGAAGAAACCGATGCCGCCGAACGCAGGTTTGGCGGTGCTGCTCCAGCGCACCAGCAGATGGTCGGTACCCCGGATGCCCAGTGTACGGGCAAAGCGCATGAACAGGGAGTTCACGAGGATGCTGAACACCAACGAGGCGAAGAACAGCCCGGAATAGATCAGGAGGAGTTGCGTAGGGCTGTACATGGCATCAGGATGCGGGCCACCACGGCCCATCAGCGAATGCGGGCGCCGCAGCGTCCTTGGGGCTCATCAAAGGAGAGCTGGTCCCCCATTCGATGGCCAGATCCGGGTCGTTCCAGCGGATCGATCGTTCTGCGGAAGGGTCATAGTAGCCGGAGCACTTGTAGGAGAAGATGGTATCGTCCTCGAGCGCCAGGAAACCATGTGCGAAACCGGGGGGGATCCAGAGCTGTTCCATGGCCTCCGTGTCCAGCACCTGTTTGTAGTGCCGGCCCAGCGTTGGACTGTCGGGCCGCAGGTCCACGCAAACGTCGAGCACACGACCCCGTACCACGTGCACCAGTTTCCCCTGGGCGCTGGGAGGCAGCTGGAAATGCAACCCGCGAAGGACGCCCTTGCTGGAGGTGCTTTCGTTGTCTTGTACGAATGGAACGGGATACCCGATGGCGGCGTCGAAGCGGCGCTGGTCGAAGGTGACGATGAAGCAGCCCCGGTCATCGGTGTATCGGGTGGGCACCAGTCGCAGGAGCCCTGGGAGGGGGGTGGTCAGTACGATCATGAGCGTCCCAACAGCCAGTTCATGAACGAACGACGCTTGGTACCCGCACGCTCCTCGTAGTATCCGCTCGACCCTTGCGCGTAGCCATATCCATAGCCATATCCATAGCCGTAGCCATAGCCGTAATTATATCCGTACTTGTTCCGGTCCACATCCACGCCGTTCAGCACGGCGCTCAGTCGCACGATGTTGTTCTCGTTGATCAGGCGGTCCACGTTCTGGACGAACTGCTTCTTGCTGTAATCCGCGCGGAAGATGTAGATCGGGTAATCGGCGAGCTGGATCATGGGGATGCCATCGGTGACCAGTCCCACCGGTGGATTGTCGATGAGGATCACGTCATACGCCTGCTTGAGCTCCTCCAATACGAGCTGCATCCGCGGGTTGATGATGAGCTCCGAAGGGTTCGGGGGGATGGGCCCGGCGGTGATGAAATCCAACCCGGGAAGGTTGCTTTTCTGTACACATCCATCCACGGTATCCTTGCCGATCAGGATCGTGCTCATCCCCCGTATGTTCTCCACCCCGAACCCAAGGTGGATCTTGGGCTTTCGCATGTCCAGGTCAATGATGATGACCCGCTTGCCACTGATGGCGATGATCCCCCCCAGGTTGATCGCCACGAAGGTCTTGCCCTCTCCCGAGATGGTGCTTGTGATGGCCATCACCTTGGGCCCTTCCGTATTGTCGATGAATTGGAGGTTCGTACGGATGCTGCGAAAGGACTCGGCGATGAGCGACTTGGGGTTCTTGTCGATCAGCAGTTGCGAGATGGGAATGTCCTTCTTGTATTTGGGCACCATGCCAAGGATGCCGATACTGGCGTTCGACAACTTCGCGATATCGTGCAGGCTGGTGATGTTGTCGTGCAGTACATACCGGATGAGGATGAGGATGAGGCTCACCATCATTCCAGCGAGCAGATAGGTGCCGATGATGATGTTCCGGACCGGATGCAGCGGGTTGGTGGGTAACGTGGCATCCTCCAGGATCTGGTTCTCAGGCACGAAGCCGGCCTTGCTGATACGATATTCAACGTCCTTCTCAAGGAGCTGGGTGTAGTATTTCTCATTGATGTTGAACAGCCGTTCGATGCGGGCGTATCCCAGTTCCTTCTCGGGCAGTGCGCCGAACTGGCGGTCCATGTCATTCAGCAGCTGTTGGATCTCCCGCCTCCGCTGCAAGGCGCGTTCCCGGATGGTGCCAATGCTGGTAAGGATCAGTTGTTTCTGGGTGTCGATCTGGTGTTCGAGCGAGCGCACCCCCTGATGGTCCACCGTTGCCTCCAGGTACAATTCATCCCGCTCGCGCAACAGGGCCTCCATGGTTCCGATGATGCTCGCCAGGGTCTTCTGGAACTCTGTGCCAACAAGCAGGGGCACCAGGTTCTGCACCGTGATCTCCGGCAGGGGCCTGTCCGTATTCCGCTTGATCTCATCCAACAGGGCGATGTCCTGTTCAAGCTGAACAAGTTCGTTCGTGAACGCTTCGTTGCGTTCGATGTAAAGTGGGGTCATCTGTCCCGCCCCGGTCACCTTGTTGTCCACCTTGAACTGCTGGAGCTCGCGCTCTGAATCGCGGAGCAGTTCGAAGACCGTGTCCTTCTGTGCGCGAATGAACCGGATGACGTTGGCCGCACTCTCGGTCTTCCGCTCCACGTCATAGGCGATGAACGTCTCTGCGATCGTCTGGGCCAGGTCCCGGGCAAGCAGCGGGTTCTCGTCCACGCAGCTGATCTCCACGGTCTGCGCTCCCACGTCGGCGATCTTCACCTGTACCTGCTTGATGTATCGGTTCACAAGGGACTTCCTTGAATTGATGCGGAAGAACAGCGTGGCTTCGGTGGGCTGGGCCTCCCTCCCTGCGGGCAGGTCGATATCGAGCACGCAACTGAGATCCGGTGTGCGAACGATGCGTCCCCGATCGAACGTGTACTTGCGTGCCGCCTTGCCATCATTGTAGGACAGGGTCACCTTTCCCACATCGCTCAGGTCAAGCATGATCGGAATATCCCGCACGGCTTCATTGAACACCGTCAACTCGCGCACCTTGAAGAAGGAACGCGTATAGTACTCCTCCGTCAGGATCTGTCCCTTGTTGAAGTAGCTGACGTCAAGTTCCATCCGGTCCAGGACACGGCTTAGGAAGAACGGTGAACGCATCAGTTCAACGTCGGCCTGGAGGGTCTTGTCCTCCATGAAGTCCTCCACGTTGAGCACCTGTTGAGCGGTGTTGCTCTCCCGTAGCTGTACGAGGGTCCTCGCGCTGAAGGTGGGCGCGGTATAGCGCAGGTAAAGGAGGGCGCTCGCCAGCGCGAGCAACATCAGAAGAAAGATCCAGAAGGCGCTCTTGCGGACGATATGGACGAACAGCCCCAGCTCGAACTCATTGCTGAAGTTGGTGATCCGCTCCTTGTAGCTCTCGAAATTGAGGCTACGCTGGCTTGTTTCGTCCTGTAGCATCTGGCGCTGGCTGCCTTAGTTGAACCCGCGCACAATGCCGATCACGAGCACCACACTGGTCAGCAGGGTGATGATGGGTGTCAGGTCCTGCAGGAATTCGCGCGCCAGTTCGGGGTTCGGTTGCACATAGATCACGTCGTCACCCTGCATCACGATGTCGGCGTACTTGAGCCCCTCGATGGTGGACAGGTCGAATTCGTAAACCTTGCGTCCACCGGTCGGCATGTGGCGGAAGAGCTTCACATGGGAAGCGTTTCCCCGCGGTGCGATCCCCCCTGCTGAAGCGAGCGCTTCCAACAGGGTGGTGTTGTTGTTCTCGAGGGGAATGATGCGGGCATCCCCACCCCCCCCAGGAAAGACCACCACACGCCGGTTGTTCACCGTCACCTGCACGAAGGGTCGGTTGTAGAACTGGGTGTAGCGTTCTTCGAGCATGAGCTCCGCTTCCCGGACCGTCATCCCGCTCAAGGCTACGCGACCGAGCAGGGGCAGCTTCACCATGCCGTCGAACTCGATGAGGTACAGGAAGATGTTCCGGTTCATGAACTGGACGTCGCGTCCCCCCCCCTCGCTCACCAGATCGATCATCTTGAACCCGTCGTTGGCGAACAGCCTGAACTGGATGACGTCGTTGGGCTGAAGCAGGAGCTGGCCTGAGGCGGAATCCGAGAAGCTGTCGAAGACGTGGTCCGTGGGGGTCTTGAACAT
This sequence comes from uncultured Chryseobacterium sp., assembly GCA_964559165.1. Lineage (GTDB taxonomy): Bacteria > Bacteroidota > Bacteroidia > Flavobacteriales_F > PHOS-HE28 > PHOS-HE28. The sequence goes on along the minus strand of CAZLGY010000028.1, from coordinate 3,699 downwards.
GATGTCCCGGTTGACGGTGCAACTGCTGAGCAGCGCGATCAACAGGCACAGGAACAGGGTGCTGCGGAAAAGGTGGTGCATATCCCGGCAAAAGTAACGTTCGGCGCTGTGGGTCAACGGTCCAAGATACGGTTGTAGAGATCTGCCATGTCGTTCACCAGACGGGTGTAGTGGAACCGCTCCGCCACCAATGGCCAGCCGGCGGCGCCCATACGCTCCCGGAGCGCCACATCCTCCACCAGCCGCAGCAGGTCGTTCCGCAGGCCCTCCGCATCCCCCGAAGGTCGCAGCAGGGCCGTACCGCCATCGTCCACCACGTCCGCGATGCCACCCACACGGGTGCTCACGATGGGCCTTCCGGCAGCTTGTGCTTCGATCAGGCTTACCGGGGTTCCCTCGTTGAGGCTGGTGAGAACGGCGATGTCGAGCCCTGCGTTCACGATGTCCACCTCCTTCAACCACGAGGTGAAGGTGAGGGTGGCAGAGGGTACGGCCGGCCTGTCCGCACGTGCGTCCGCCAGGCCCCTGCCGTTGAACTGAGGCCCGGCGACCATTTGGATGCCCAGTGTACGCGCGCGCTCCTCCAGGCGTCCGCGCTCCTCGCCATCGCCTACGATGAAGGCCCGTATGCGCTTGCTGGTGCGCTGTTGCAGGCCGGCAATGATCTCCAGGAAGAGGTCGTGGTTCTTGATCGGGACCCACCGCCTCACGATACCGGTGGCCACCTCGTTCTCCGCCACGCCGTACACCGCCCGGAAGATGGACCGCTTGCGTTCACGGTCCTCACGGAAGCGGGAGAGGTCGAACCCAAGCGGTATCACGCTCACCTTGTCGGCGGCGCAGATGCGATAGGTGTTCACCAGCTCCGCGCGTTGCTGTTCGCTGATGGCGATGATTCGGCTCGAACGGAGGGCGAGGTAGCGCTCTATGTTCTTGTAAAGAGCCGTTCGCACCGGTCCGAAGTAGCTGTGGAAGACGTGCCCGTGGAAGGTGTGCACGATCGCCTTCACCCCCAGTTGGGCGGCGGCCATGCGGCCCACGGCTCCGGCCTTGGCGGCGTGGGTGTGTACGATGTCCGGCCTGTATTCCCGGATGAGCTGTTTGATCCGCCGGTAGGCCGCGCCATCACGCCAGGGGGCCACTTCCCGCTGAAGCTCGGGCAGCACCAGAGGCTTCACGCCCACTGCATCGAGGATGTGGTGGCTCCCTTCCTCCGTGGCCTCCTGCCCCCCACCCACCAGCAGGGTCTCGAAATCAGCTGGCAGGAAACGCGTGAGGTAGGCAGCGTTGTGTGTGGGACCGCCCAGGTTGAACCGGTTGATGATACGGAGGATGCGGGGCATGGATCAGGAGGTGGCGGGGGGGCTCGCGGCCGCACCCGGATGACGTTCCCACCACAGGGTGAAGACGATGCAGGCGTGCAAAGTTGCCTCCGCCGTACCTGGATCCGCTGAACGCGACCGTGCCAGGAGCGCGCGTACGGCACGGGCTGACAGGCCCGCGGCCTCCACCCGGTCCGGATGCAGCCAGGTATCCACCGCATCGCGAAGAAGGGTGTTGTACAGGTCCAACAGGGGAACCTCGAACCCCTTCTTGCCACGTTGCATCACCATGGGTGGGAGCAGGCTGCCAAAGGTGGTCCTGAGCAGGTGCTTGCCGCTGCCTTTGCGCAATTTCGACGCTGCGGGCAATGCGAAGGCGAGTTCCACCACGCGTTTATCCAGGAAGGGGGTTCGCACCTCCAGGCCATGCGCCATGCTGGTGAGGTCCACCTTGTACAGCATCTGGTTGGGCAGGGTGAAGTGCAGGTCGTGAAGGAGCACCCGGTCCATGCCGGTCCAGGGTCCTTCGCTGGACCGCTGGGCGTGTTCACGGCGCCGGCGTTCCTCGGGTAGCCCCCCCCACAACTGGTGTACGAGCGCGCGGTCGGTGAACGTGGTAAGCTCCAGGGAGCGCTCCTGAGCGGGCAGCCTGGCCATGCGGGCGAAGCGATCGAACTGGCGGATGCGGTCCTGCCAGGGCGATCGTCGGCTGCGGGGCAGTGCGCGCCACAGCGGGCCGAGCGCCCTGATGGCGTGTTCTGCGATACCCGGTCTTGCCCAGCGAAGCTCCGCCTGGTGTTTGCGGTACCCGCCGAAAAGTTCATCAGCCCCGTCGCCGCTGAGGGCCACCGTCACATGCCGGCGTGTGCGTTCGCACAGGATGAAGGAGGGAAGGGCGCTGCTATCCGAGAACGGTTCGTCGATGGCATCCAGCAGGCGGGTGTACGCTTCGGCCAGCTCGGCGCGCTCCAGCCTGAAACTGTGGTGGCGGGTGCCGAGGTGGCCGGCTACAGCCTCCGCATGCGCGCTCTCGTCGTAGTACGGGTCCTCCGCATAGCCGATGCTGAAGGTCTGCAGGTCGGCCTTGTGGCGGGTGGCAAGAGCGGTTATGATGCTGCTGTCCACCCCACCACTGAGAAAAGTGCCCACGGGCACATCCGCCACCAGCCGCATGCGCACCGCATCGTCGAGCAGGTCCATCAATTGGCGCCCAGGGTCAGGTATGGGCCGTGCGAGAGGATGGGGGAGCTGATACCAGCGCTCGTGTCGCACGCCCTTGGTGTCGGCGTGCAGGCAGTATCCGGGCTCCAGCTTGTGCGTTCCGGCCAACACCGTTGCGGGCGCTGGGATGAACTGGTGCAAAAGAAGTTGTTCCACGGAACAGCGGTCCAATGTCCGTTCCGCCCCCAGCGCCAGCAATGCACGCAGTTCGCTGGCCACCATCAGCTGTCCCCCTTGTTCGCTCCAGTACAGGGGCTTCACACCATACCGGTCCCGGGCCACGAAGAGGCTGTCGTCCTGTGCATCGTGGATGGCCAGGGCGAAGAAGCCGTTCAACGAATCGAGGAAGGCCGGGCCCCGTTCGGAATACAGCCTGAGCACGACCTCGGTATCCGTATGGCTGCGGAAGGTGTGGCCATCCGCCTCCAACTGCGCGCGCAACTGCTGGAAGTTGAAGATCTCCCCGTTGAATGCGATGGTGTAGCGGCCACCGCTGTCCGTGAAGGGTTGATGACCAGCTGCGCTGGTGTCCAGGATGCTCAGGCGGCGATGCCCCAGGACGGACCGGCCACGGACATACAGGCCTTCATCGTCCGGGCCACGGTGGGCGAGGCAGCGCAGTGCTGCCTGCATCCGTGATCCCTCGGGTGCCGGTCCGGGACCGAGGTGGTACGTGGCTGCGATGCCGCACATGGGAGAATGCCGAACGATGAAATGAGAAAGCTGAAAGCGGAAAATGAGCGCCGGCAGGCCTCTTTTCAGCTTTCAGCTTGCTGCTGCCGGCTTTACAAATGGATCACCTCGCCGTAAGCGGCGGCCGCAGCCTCCATGATGGCCTCGCTCATGGTGGGGTGGGGGTGTACGGTCTTGATGATCTCGTGGCCGGTGGTCTCCAGCTTGCGGATGCTCACGCATTCAGCGATCATCTCGGTTACGTTGGCACCGATCATGTGTGCACCGAGCAGTTCGCCATACTTGGCATCGAAGATCAACTTCACGAAGCCGTCCTTGTTGCCGCCTGCGCTCGCCTTGCCGCTGGCGCTGAAGGGGAACTTGCCCACCTTGATGTCCAGGCCCTTCTCACGGGCCTGCTTCTCGGTGATGCCCACGCTGGCCACCTCAGGGCTGCAATAGGTGCAGCCGGGGATGTTGTTGT
>CAZLGY010000027.1:16785-28386 GCA_964559165.1 uncultured Chryseobacterium sp. | reverse complement strand
GGCGCTGGCGTCCACCTTGCTCAGCTCCTCCATCACCAGCACGTAGCTGATGGTATCCATGCCGCCGCCGCCATACTTGGGGTCCACCATCATGCCCAGGAAGCCGAGCTCGCCGAGCTGCTTGATCTCCTCGGCCGGGAAGCGCTGTTCGCGGTCCCGGTCGATGACACCGGGCTTCAGCACGTTCTGGGCGAAGTCGCGGGCGGCATCGCGGGCGGCGAGCTGCTCTTCGGAGAGTTCGAAATTGAGGCCTGCAAGGGTTTCGGTGAGGGACATGGTCCTGACTGTTCTGGGGAGCGCAAAAGTAGGGGGTAACTTCGCGCCATGGTAGCGTCCGCATCGACATCCTACGAGGTGGTGGGCGTCATGAGCGGCAGTTCGCTCGATGGCCTTGACCTCGCGTGGTGCCAGCTGCGGTTGGTCCGGGGGCGCTGGTCCTGTAACATCCGGGAGGCCCGCACGGTTCCGTACGATGCGGCGTTCAGGGCCCGGCTGGTGGCCGCCATGGACGGGTCGGCCTTGGAATTGGCGCAGCTGCACCGTGACCTTGGGCGGATGATCGGCACGGCCTGCCGCGAACTGGTGGGGGGCGCTTCGGTGGACCTGATCGCCTCCCACGGCCACACGCTGTTCCACAAACCCGAGGAGGGGCTCACCACCCAGGTGGGATGCGGGGCGCAGATCGCTGCCAGGAGCGGCACCACCACCGTGTGCGACTTCCGCACCACGGACGTTGCACTCGGAGGCCAGGGCGCCCCGCTGGTCCCCTTGGGCGAACGGCTGCTCTTCCCGGATCACAAGGCCTTCCTCAACATCGGCGGCATCTGCAACATCGCGTTGCATGGTAGCGAGCGGGTCATCGGCTACGATGTGTGCATCGGCAACCAGGCGCTGAACGAACTGGCGGGTGAAGCGGGAATGGACTACGATGCGGGCGGTTCGCTGGCGCGCACGGGCAACGTGGTACCCGCACTGGTGGCGGCCCTCAACGCCCTGCCCTACCACCTGCAGCCGCCACCGAGGTCGTTGGGGCGCGAGTGGTTCAGTGCTGCAGTGCGCCCGCTGATCACCGACGCGGGCATCCCCCTGGCGGACCGGCTGGCCACCGTGGTGGAGCACATCGCACAGCAGGTGGGGCTGGCCCTGAAGGAGACCGGGGGGCCCGTGCTGGTGACCGGGGGGGGAGCGCACAACACGTACCTGCTGGAACGCTTGCGGACGCTAGCGGGCGTGGCCATCGAGGTACCCGACGCACGGACGGTGGACTACAAGGAGGCGGTGGTCTTCGCGCTGTTGGGTGTGCTGCGCATACGGGGTGAGGCCACCGCGCTGGCGGGCGTGACGGGGGCATCGAAGGATGGTGTGGGGGGGGCGGTCTACCTCGCCAATTAACATCGGGCCGGTTATACCTCCGCCATTCACACGCTCAGCCGCCCCTGACGTGCGGTTACCTTCGCCCCACCTGCAACCGGACCTGTGTGATGCGTGATGCCCTGCGCCGCTTTGAAGAGCGTGCCCCCGAGATCGTCTTCGAATGGAACGATGCGCCCACCGGAGCCCGCGGCTGGGTAGTGATCAACAGCCTGCGTGGTGGTGCGGCCGGCGGTGGCACCCGCATGCGCAAGGGCCTCGACAAGCGCGAGGTGGAGAGCCTCGCCAAGACCATGGAGGTGAAGTTCAGCGTGTGCGGACCTCCCATCGGGGGCGCCAAGAGCGGCATCGACTTCGACCCTGCAGACCCGCGCAAGAACGAAGTGCTGGACCGCTGGTACAAGGCCGTGATGCCGCTGCTGAAGACCTATTATGGCACCGGAGGCGACCTGAACGTGGACGAGCTGCACGATGTGATCCCCATCACCGAGCGGTATGGCCTGCGCCACCCGCAGGAGGGGGTGGTGAACGGCCACATCGGATCGCAGGAGGATGTGAAACTGCTGGCCATCGCCCAATTGCGCGAAGGTGTGAGCAAGATCGTGGGCGATACGGCCTACGTGCCCGCAGCCGATACATACGCGGTGGCGGACATGATCACCGGGTGGGGCGTGGCCGAGAGCGTGCGGCACTATTACCGCGTGTATGGTGGCGAACTGAAGGGCCGGAAGGTCATCGTACAGGGATGGGGCAATGTGGCCGCTGCCGCAGGCTACTACCTCGCCCAACAGGGTGCGCTCATCGTGGGCATCATCGATCGCGCCGGCGGCATCCTCCGTCCGCAAGGGCTGAGCGCTGCGGAGGTGCGGGACCTGTTCGTGCACAAGAACGGCAACCAGCTGCGTGCGGCGGACCTGCGGTCCTTCGACGAGGTGAACGCAGCCATCTGGGACATCGGTGCGGAGGTGTTCCTGCCATGCGCAGCGAGCCGGCTGGTGACCCAGGACCAGGTGGACCGCCTGGTGGCCGGCGGGTTGGAGGTGATCAGCAGCGGGGCCAACGTGCCCTTCGCCGACATGGAGATCTTCTATGGACCCATTGCCGAAAAAGCCGATGGCCTGGTGAGCGTGATCCCCGACTTCATCGCCAATTGCGGCATGGCACGGGTCTTCGCCTACTGCATGCAGCCCGGCAACGACCTTTCCGACAAGGGCATCTTCGAGGATGTAAGCACGGTGATCGGCTCGGCGTTGGAGCAGTGCCATGCACGGAACGCAAGCCGCATCCACCTGAGCCGCACCGCATTCGAGATCGCACTCGCCAAACTGACCTGACATACTTCAACCGGCACCCGTCCCGTTCCCTTCATACCTGCACCATCCATGCGCATACCGCTCTTCACCCAGATCGAACAGACCGCCCGCGCCGTCCTCGAACAACAGGCCGCAGCACCCACCCCCGCCGAGCCGGTGATGGAGACCATTTCCATCTGGCAGCTCATCGTGGACGGCGGCTGGTACATCATGGGCCCCATGGGGATCATGTCCATCATGGCCTTCTACATCATCATCGAACGCAGCCTGGCCATACGGCGGGCCTTGCGCGAGGAAAAGGACTTCATGAACAAGATCCGCGACTACATCCATGAGGGCAAGATCGACAGCGCACGCAATCTGTGCGCACAGGCATCCTCCCCCATCTCCAGGATGCTCGACAAAGGCATCAGCCGCATCGGCAAGCCGCTGAAGGACATCGAGGTGAGCATTGAGAACGCCGGAAAGCTGGAGGTGTACCAATTGGAAAAAGGGCTGAGCGTGCTGGCGACCATCGCCGGTGCGGCACCCATGCTCGGCTTCCTGGGTACGGTGATCGGTATGATCGTCACCTTCCACACCATGAAGATCAGCGGCGCTGGTGTGGAGATCGCCCAACTGAGCGGAGGTATCATGCAGGCGATGGTCACCACCGTGGCCGGCCTGGTGGTGGGCATCATCGCCTATGTGGCCTACAACACCCTGGTAGCCCGTGTGACCAAGGTCGTCCAGAACATGGAAGCCACCACCATCGCCTTCATGGACGTTCTGGACTCACCTGCCAAATAAGGCCCCATGGCTATTCGCAGCACACACAAGGTCGATGCGGGCTTCAACATGAGCTCGATGACCGACCTGGTCTTCCTGCTCCTGATCTTCTTCGTGATCGTGAGCACGCTGGTGAGCCCCTATGCCCTGCCGGTTGACCTGCCCAAGAGCGCCAACAAGACCAAGGAGAAGCCCAAGGTGGCCGTGCGCATCGATGCCGAACAGCACTTCAGCGTGAACAACGCCCTCATTGAACCAGCGGACCTGGAGGGTGTACTGAAGGATGAGATGAGCAAGCACCCCACCGACCAGGCCATCGTGATGCACGTGGACCAGAGCGTCCCCACGGGCGTCACCGTCAGTGTGCTGGACATCGCCAAGCGGAACAAGTGGAAGATCATCCTGGCCACCAAACCCGAGTAGGGGCGTAACACGATCCGTCCACCCCACGAGTGAAGCCAGCGGCGGTACAAGGGAGCGAAGGACATCGGGACCAGTACGAGCAAGGCACATGAGCAGCATCACCGTCCAACAGCAACAGAACGACCGTCGGAGCGGTGCCGTGGGCACCATCGTGCTGCATGTGATCATGGTGCTGCTGTTCCTGTTCTTCGGACTGCAACAACCGGACCCCCTTCCGGAGGAGCAGGGCATCGAGCTGGCCTTCGAGGATGCCGGAGGACTCACCGGCGGAGACCCGGCCCCCACCCCCGGCAACCCGCAGGAGAGCGCCGCACCCGTGACCGCTCCCGCCGAACCCGAGGAGGTGGCCACCGAGGATGACAGCCCGGTGGAGGTACCCAAGCCGGTGAAGCCGAAGCCACAGCCCACGCCCAAGCCGGAGACACCCAAGCCACCGAAGCCGAATCCCAACGCGCTCTTCACCCCCAGCTCCAACCCCAGCGGCACCCCGTCCGAAGGCCCTCCGGGCGGAAGCAAGACCCCGGGCGACAAGCCGGGCGGAGGCGGTATCGGCAGCTTCAGCGGCAAGGGCTTCAACGGGCGGTTGGATGGCCGCGGGTTCATGAAGGGCCCCAGCATCAGCGAGAAGCCCACCGAGGGTGGCAAGGTGGCCCTGGACATCTTCGTGGACCGGAACGGCAAGGTCACGCGGGTCACCCAGAACCTGGACCGCAGCACCACCACCAGCCAGGTGCTCTTCAACCTGGCGAAGAAGGCCGCGCTGCAATGCACCTTCAGCCCCAAGCCCGACGGGCCCGCGGAGCAGAAAGGTGAGATGACCTTCGTCTTCATCCTCGAATGACCTACGCGGAGACGCTGGCGTACCTCTACGCGCAGCTCCCCATGTTCCAGCGCATCGGTGCGGCCGCCTACAAGGCCGACCTGACCACCACGTGGGCGCTGATGGACGCGCTGGACCATCCCGAACGCGGGCTCAAGTGCGTGCACGTGGCCGGCACCAACGGCAAGGGCAGCACCAGCCACCTCATCGCCAGTGCGCTGCAGGAGGCCGGCCTGCGCGTGGGCCTGCACACCTCGCCCCACCTGAAGGACTTCCGCGAGCGCTTCCGCCTCAATGGACGCATGGTGCCGGAGCAGGTGGTGGTGGACTTCGTGGCCCAGCATCGCGACCGCTTCGAGCCGTTGAAACCCTCCTTCTTCGAGTGGGGCGTGGCCTTCGCGCTCTGGTGGTACCGCCAGGAAGGCGTGGACATCGCCGTGCTGGAGACCGGGATGGGCGGACGGCTGGACAGCACCAACGTGGTGACGCCGGAAGTGAGCGTGATCACGAACATCGGTTGGGACCACATGCAGTTCCTGGGCAACAGCCTGGAGGCCATCGCGGCTGAGAAGGCCGGCATCATCAAGCCCGGGATACCCGTGGTGGTGGGCGAAGCGGACGGTGCCGTGGCAGCGGTCTTCGCGCGCGTGGCGGAGCAGCAACAGGCCTCGCTGGAACTGGTGGACCAACAGGCGGCCCTGCCCCACCCCAACGCCCTGCTCGGAACGCACCAGGAGCGCAATGCCCGCACGGCCCTGGCCGCCCTGCGCGTGCTGCATCGACGCGGTTGGCCGGTGCGCGAGGAGCACTGTGCCGCGGGCTTCCGCAACGTGATCACCAACACCGGCATCCGGGGGCGCTGGCAGGTGCTGCAGGAACCGCCCCTGTGCATCGCAGACGTGGCGCACAATGTGGACGGGGTGCGGGTCCTGCGCAGCATGCTGGAATGCACGCCCTACGAGCACCTGCACATCGTGCTGGGCATGGTGAGCGACAAGGACATCGGCGCCGTGCTGGATGAGCTGCCGCGGACCGCCACGTACTACTTCTGCAAGGCCGATATCCCGCGCGGGTTGGATGCCGCGGCGCTACAGGAGCAGGCCGCCATGCACGGGCTCACCGGCACAGCGCATGCATCGGTGGCCGAAGCCTATGCCGCCGCTGTAAAGGCCGCCGCCCACAACGACCTTGTCCTGGTGACCGGCAGTGTGTTCGTGGTGGCGGAGGTGGTGTGAAGGGGACGGAAATTAGCGGGAACAGGCTGCTGGACAACAGCGCTGCGCTTAGTGGAAGATCAACCAAGGGATCAACACGAGTCCCTGCTCATGTGCTTGCAGAAAACAGCAGAAACTGAAAGCAGCAACCGCGAATTGGTGCCGGCCCATGCCTTGGGGCCGAAAAATTCACCCCCTTGTTTACTCCACCCTCAAAAGCGAAGGCCTCCAAAATGCTTGGAGGCCTTGCTGCTGTAAGGAGTGGGACGTACTGGATTCGAACCAGTGACCTCATGCGTGTGAAGCATGCGCTCTAAACCAGCTGAGCTAACATCCCAATACGACGCGGACCACGATCGGTCCCCTGTGGAGGCAGCCGGATTCGAACCAGCGACCCTCTGCTTGTAAGGCAGATGCTCTGAACCAGCTGAGCTATGCCTCCGTGCGTTACTGGAAGGAAGGTCTGTGCGGCCAACCTTCCGAACGGGCGGCAAATATAGGAGTTCCCTCCACATGGCTCACAACTCCACCATCACCCCCACGCTGGGGATGACCGTACTGCTGTTGTTGGGCAATTCGCGCAGCAGGTAGCGCGTGGGGTCGTTGGGATCCACGGCGGGCTGGCCGCTGGCATCGCGCACCACGTCCACGAACGGTACTCCTGGCAGCTCGCCCGCCAGCATGTTCTCCACGTCCAGGTATACGTTCAGCGTCCAGCTCTTGAAGTAGTAGCGCTTGTCCACCCGCATGTTCAACTGGTTGAACCCGCGCAACCGCAGGCTGTTGATGTTGGTGAAGTCGGGCACACCCTGCTGCAGGGCATCCCAATTGGGGATGCGCGCGGAGAAGTCAAGGTCGAAGGGCGTGTAGGGCCCACCACCCTGGAGGCGCCAATTCAAACCCACCTCCCAATCCTTCGGCAGGCGCTTGCCCCCGGTGAGGTTGACGATATGCCCGTAGTCCCAGCTGCTGGGGGCGAACTGGCCATCAGCATTGGAGAATTCGCTCTTCACGAAGGTGTACGACAGGATGCCGTAGAATCCCTTGTAGAGCTTCTGCTGGGCCAGGAACTCCACTCCGTAGGAACGGCCCTTCGAGTCGGGCGCGGCCAATTCGTTGCCGATCACCCCGAAATCGCCGCCCAGGTTCGCCAGGCTGATGCCCTTGTCCACCAGCAAGGGGTAGCGGTCGTACCACTTGTGGAAGCCTTCCAGCGAGAGCTTGCCGTTGTTGCGTGTGAAGTACTCCACGCCGGCCACCACGTGATCGGCCTGGATGTAGCGGATGCCCTTGTCCAGGTTCAGCAGGTTCCCCGCCGCATTGCGGAAACCCAGCACGGTGTACGGTGGCAGTTGGTGGAAGCGGCCCACATTGGCATTGACGGCAAAGGCATCGCTGACCGCGTAGGAGAGCGACATGCGGGGCGAGAGCTGCTCCAGCGGATCGCTCATGGTGGCACGCAGGGTGTTGATGTCCGTGCGCAGGCCGAACGAGGTGGAGAGCTTGCCGAAGGCGCGGCTGAGCTGGGCGAATGCTCCGAACTTGTCCACGATGAGCTCGCTGTCATAGTCGATGACGACCGGCTGCCCAAGGATCACGCGCTGGGTGTAGGTGTCGGTGGTGTAGCGTGCACGCTCGGCGTTCACACCACCCACGAAGCGCCAGGCACCGTAGTTCATCTGCGCCTCGTAACGGAACTTGTTCTCCTCCTCCTGACTACCGTATCGCAGGAGGAGCGCAGCCGGGTCGGTGTCATCGTTGTTGCGGTACTTGGTGGCTTCGTTGAAGAGGTGGCTACGGCTCGCCACGAACGTGTGGAGGCCCTTGTCCACGAACCGGTCGTAGCGCACGCCCACGGTGTAGTTCCATTGGTCGTTGTCCGGCAGGTTGCCAAGGATGTAGCGGTTGCGTTCGAACCGCTCCACATCAGTGGGGTCATCGTTGGCCGCAGGGTTCAGTTCCACGTTGTCGAACGCGCCCAGTCCGATGAAGGTGAGGCGCGACCGTTCATTGATCCGGATGGTGTGCTTCACCTGGGCATCGTTGTAGATGGGCAGGAAGGGCAGCTTCAAGGCCTGGAAGAGGAACTGCAGGTAGGAACGCCGCACGGAGACGATGGTGGACGCCTTTTTCCCCGTGGGCCCGTCGAAGGTGAAGCCCAGGTCGCTGCTGCCGAGCATGAAGGTGAGGGTGCGCTTCTCGGTGTTGCCGTCAGGCTGCTTGAACTCGAACACCGAACTGAGCGTGTTGCCGCGCGCTGCGGGGAAGGCCCCGGTGATGACATCCACCTCGCGGATGAAGTTGACGTTGATGAGGCCCACGGGTCCACCGCTGCTACCCTGCGTGCTGAAGTGGTTGATGGTGGGCACCTCGATGCCATCGAGGTAGAAGCGGTTCTCGTTGGGTGCGCCACCGCGGATGATGATGTCGTTGCGGAAGCTGGCGGTGCTGGCCACGCCGGGCAGGGCGCGGATCACCTTGCTGATGTCGCGGTTGCCGCCGGGGTTGCGCATGATCTCGGCCGAGCCGATGGTGCGCACAGATAGCGGGCTTTCCTTGGTGCGCTCGAAGGCTTTGCGGGTGATCTCCACCTCCTGAAGCTCCGTCGCGGAGGGTTCCAGTGCGATGGCCAGCTCCACCGGACGCGCCGTGCCCACCTGTACCTCAGGCACCACGCGGCGCTGATAGCCCACCGAGGAGACGACCACGTTATAAAGGCCGGGCTTCACGTTCTCCATGCTGAAGCGTCCATCGGTGTCCGTGGTGGCCCCTTGGGTGGTGCCGTCCAACAGCACGTTCACGAAAGGCAGTGGTGCGCGGGAGCGAGCGTCGGTTATAGTGCCCTTGATCACAGCCTGTGCCGCTGCGCTGAAGGTGGCCAGCAGGCCGATGAGGAGAAGGTGGGTGCGCATGACCGGTCACGTTGGATACAATGGAGAGGAACACAGCCGCCTGACAGATCGTTCAGAGAGGACCCTCTAATAATAATCTAATTACCTGATAATCAGTTCATATATCACAGTCAACGCCGAGGGGAGCTCCTGCCCGATCGTCACAAAAGTTTCATTCTGTTCAATCTTTTTTTGGAAGTCTTAAACAGATCATTCACCTTTGTTGAGCCTTTGGCACACAACATTAAACAAACGCACTGATGTCCACCCTCGAGTTCCAACAACAGCTGGTAGGCCTGCGGCAGCAGTTGTACTACTTCGCACTGAGCCTTACCAAGGACCGTGACAACGCCCTGGACCTGTTGCAGGAGAGCATCCTGCGGGCGCTCACCTACCGCGACAAGTACAGGGACAACACCAACTTCAAGGCGTGGTTGTACACCATCATGAAGAACACCTTCATCAACGACCATCGTCGCGCCAAGCGGACGAAGGCACTGATGGATACGGTGGACCGCGAGCGTGACCAGGTACGCCGCGTGCATACTCCTGCGACGGCGGAGGCCAGCGTGAAGATGAGCGAGATCGATCGGAGCCTGGAGCGGCTGGACCCCACCTTCCGCACGCCTTTCACGATGCACCACGAGGGTTACAAGTACCACGAGATCGCCGACCATCTCGGAATTCCGATAGGTACTGTGAAGAGCCGTATCTTCCAAGCCCGCCAGCGCCTCATGACCATGCTCAGCGACAAGCACATCCAGAACTGATGCAGCACGCTCTGGTCATCGGCTCGGGCTTTGCGGGGCTTACCGCGGCGGCTTCGCTGGCGCGGAAAGGTTTCCGTGTGTCCGTTCTGGAGAAGAACAGCCAGCCGGGTGGCCGTGCCCGCACTTGGAGCGAAGCGGGCTTCACCTTCGACATGGGTCCAAGCTTCTATTGGATGCCCGAGGTGTTCGAGCGCTACTTCGCGTCGGTCGGTGAACGCGTGGAGGACCATTACCGGTTGGCCCGTCTCGACCCATCGTACAGTGTGGTCTTCGGGCCCGGTGAGAAATGGGCGCTTCCTGCCGATCCGTTGGCCCTGCGCGCATTCTTCGACAGCAAGGAACCCGGGGCCGGCGCACAGCTGGACCGCTTCCTTGCCGAAGCGAAACTCAAGTATGACCTGGGTATGGGCGAGCTGGTGTACCGGCCCTCGCTCAGCTGGAGCGAGTACATGCACCCCGGGCTGATCGGGGGACTTCTGAAGACCAAGGTGTTCCGGAGCCTCCGCAGGCATGTGCAGGACCACTTCACCGATGCCCGGTTGCGGCTGCTGATGGAATTCCCCGTGCTGTTCCTGGGCGCCTCTCCACAGAACACCCCGGCCCTTTACAGCCTGATGAACTATGCCGACATGGAATTGGGTACATGGTACCCGATGGGCGGCATGGGCAAGGTGGTCGATGCCTTCGTGAACGTAGCCCGCAAGCAGGGCGCGGAGATCCGTTGCAATGCGACGGTGCGCCGCGTGTTGGTGGAGAACGGCAGGGCCGTGGGCGTGGAAACCGACCGCGGGCTCGAGCGGGCGGACCTGGTGGTGGCCGGTGCCGACTACCACCACGTGGACCAACAACTATTGGGCGCTGAGCACCGCGGCTATTCAGAGCGTTACTGGGACAAGCGCACCATGGCGCCGAGCGGCCTGCTCTTCTACCTCGGCTTCGATCGTGAGCTCCCGGACCTGGACCACCACACCCTGTTCTTCGACGAATCGCTTGACCAGCACAGTACGGAGATCTACGACCGGCCGTCCTGGCCCAGCAAGCCCCTGTTCTACACCAGTTGTGCCAGCAAGACCGACCCGTCGGTGGCGCCGCCCGGCAAGGAGAACATGGTCATCCTGATCCCCATCGCACCCGGTCTCACCGATGAGGATGCCACGCGCGAGCGCTATTACCACGTGGTGATGGAGCGGCTCGGCAAGCACCTCGGCTTCGATCCCCGTCCGCACGTGGTGGTGAAGCGCAGTTACAGCATCAGGGACCTCCAGGCCGATTACAACGCCTTTCGAGGCAACGCATACGGCATGGCCAACACCATCCTGCAAACGGGTCCGCTGCGTCCCAGCATGAAGAGCCGCAAGGTGGAAGGACTGTACTTCACCGGACAGCTCACCGTGCCCGGTCCGGGCGTACCACCCGCCATCATCAGCGGACAAGTGGTGGCAGACCTCATTGAAAAGGAAGTAGGGAACTACCCCGCAACAAAAACGCGATCGTCGAACGTTCCGGCGACCCCCGCATGAATACCATTGCCCTTTATGACAAGGTCTGCCTGAAAGCCAGCAGGCATACCACCTACAGCTACAGCACCTCGTTCTCCCTGGGGATCCGGTCGCTGGACAAGCGTTTCCACGCTCCGATCCATGCCATCTATGGCTTTGTCCGGTTCGCGGACGAGATCGTGGATACGTTCCATGGGTTCGACAAGAACGATCTGTTAACGCGGTTCCGGGAGGACACCTACCGCGCCATCCGCGAGGGGATCAGCCTCAACCCCATCCTGCACAGCTTCCAGCGGGTGGTGAACGAATACCGTATCGAACAGGAGCTGTACGACACCTTCCTGGACAGCATGGCCATGGACCTGACGGACACGGCGCACGACCAGGGCAGCTATGAGACCTACATCCTGGGCAGTGCCGAAGTGGTGGGCCTGATGTGCCTGCGGGTGTTCTGCGAAGGCGACGATGCGATGTACCAGCGTCTGAAGCCTGCCGCCATGAAGCTCGGTGCCGCCTTCCAGAAGGTGAACTT
>CAZLGY010000027.1:7450-16775 GCA_964559165.1 uncultured Chryseobacterium sp. | reverse complement strand
GCGACCTGAAGGACGACCACCAGAACCTGGGCCGCACCTACTTTCCCGGCATCGACCTCAGCGACTGGGGCGAGGACACAAAACGCGCGATCGAGGACGACATCCAGGCCGACTTCGACGCGGCGCTGGAAGGCATCCGGCAACTTCCGAAGGGCGCGCGGTTCGGTGTGTACATGGCGTACATCTATTATGTGAACCTGTTCCTGAAGATCAAGGCGCTGCCCGCAGGCAGGATCATGGAGGTGCGCGTGCGTGTGCGCAATCGCCGCAAGATCGCGCTGCTCACCACCAGCTATCTCCGGCACAGCTTCGGCATGCTCTGATCACCATGGACCGCACGGCGATGAACGAGGAACAGGTGGTGCTGGTGAACGAGCACGATGTGCAGGTAGGCACCATGGGTAAGTTGCGCGCCCATGAAGAAGGCCTTCTTCACCGGGCGTTCAGCGTGTTCCTGTTCGACGACAGCGGCCGCCTCTTGCTGCAGCGGCGAGCAGCGGGCAAGTACCACAGCGCGGGTCTATGGACCAACACCTGCTGCAGCCATCCGCGTCCCCAGGAGAGCTTGGAGGATGCTGCGGTGCGACGACTGCGGGAGGAGATGGGCATCACCGCCGACCTTGATCGCCAGTTCTCCTTCATCTATCGTGCTGCGTTGGACAACGGGTTGCTTGAGCATGAACTGGACCATGTGCTTTTCGGCACGTACTCCGGTGCCGCTGCCCCCGATCCGGAGGAGGCCGATGCATGGAAATACATGGACCTTGATGAGCTTGAGGAGGACCTTCGGGTGCACCCCCAGCACTACACGGTCTGGCTGCGCATCTGCTGGCCACAAGTGAGGGCCGCCTTCGTCCTGCGTGCCGCCTGAACATCCCAGAACGTCCCGATCATGCTGATGAAACGACATGGAGCCGTCATTCCCCTTGCGAACGTGCAGGAGGAGGTGACCGCGACCACCCCCGACCACGCGCTTGACACCCCGATGCGTCCCGATGCCTTCGCACTGAGCGCGGAGGACAAGATCCAACGCATCGAACGTCACTTCCGGGGCATCATGGAAACGCTGGGTATGGACCTGGCGGACGACAGCCTGCAGGGCACGCCGCGGAGAGTGGCCAAGATGTACGTGAACGAGGTGTTCAGCGGCCTCGATCCGGAGAATCACCCCGCCCCCACCCTGTTCGCCAACAAATTCGGCTACAAGGGCATGTTGGTGGAGCGCGACATCACCGTGCACAGTTTCTGCGAACACCATTTCGTACCCATCATCGGACGCGCCACGGTGGCCTATTTCAGCAGCGGGCAGGTCATCGGCTTAAGCAAGCTGGACCGCATCGTGAAGTACTACGCCGCGCGCCCGCAGGTGCAGGAGCGCCTCACGGAACAGATCGCCGCTGAATTGAAACGTGTGCTGCGTACCGACGATGTCGCCGTCGTGATCGATGCCGAACACATGTGCGTGAAACTGCGTGGTGTGAAGGACGAATGCAGCAGCACGCTCACGGCACACTACAGCGGACGGTTCGAGGAGGCGGAGGTACGTTCGGAGTTCCTGAGCTATATGAGGAAGTGAGGGAAGGAAAGTAGGAGCGTGAGCGGGAGGGGTCAACGAACGTTCGCAGCGCCATCACTGTAGAACCGGCCCCATGGGGTGGGCCACGGAACAACAGAACGATCGAGGAAGGATCACGACCGGATCCCTGCAGGGTCTCCGGGGTCTGGCCCCCCCGCAGGATCGACCACCACACAGCCGTCGACCCGCGCGGTGTGAGGATCTCAAACAAAGGAAGGGACATGAAACCACGCATCTGCATCCATTGGTTCCGGCGCGACCTCCGGTTGGAGGACAACCATGGCCTTTTCCGTGCGCTGAGCGACCACGGCGACGTGCTGCCGTTATTCATCTTCGACACGGACATCCTGGACAGGCTGGGATCCAGGAACGACCGCCGCGTGGACTTCATCCACCGGTCCCTTGGCGGCATGCAGGAGCAACTGCTGCGCCGGGGTTCGAGCCTGTTGGTGGAACATGGCAAGCCCTTGGAAGTGTGGCAACGCCTGCTTGAGCGGTTCGAGGTGACGGCCGTCACGACCAACCACGACCACGAGCCTTACGCCATCCAGCGCGACAAGGCGGTCGCAGGGCTGTTCGCAGCACACGGGATACCCTTCCGCACCTTCAAGGACATCAGCATCTTCGAGCGCGCTGAAGTGGTGAAGGACAACGGCGGTCCGTACACCGTGTATACGCCCTACATGAAGAAGTGGCGTTCGCTGTTCACGCCGGACATGGCCGCTCCGTACCCCAGCGAAGAGCACCTTCACCGGCTATGGAAGTGCGCGCCACTGCCCATCCCCAGCCTGGAGGCCATCGGCTTCCATCCCACCGATCTGCAGGCACCGCCTACCACGCTGAGCGAAGACCTGTTGCAGAACTACGCGGAAACACGTGACATACCGAGCGTAGTGGGCACGAGCCGGATGAGCACCCACCTGCGCTTCGGAACCGTGAGCGTGCGCGCATTGGTCCGCCGCAGCCTGAGATCCAGCCCGAAATACCTGAACGAGCTCATCTGGCGGGAGTTCTTCATGCAGATCCTCTGGCATTCCCCGCATCCGGAAAAGGCCTTCAAACCGGCGTACGACCGGATCGCATGGCGCCACGATGAGGCGGACTTTGCACGGTGGAAGGAAGGGCGGACGGGGTATCCCCTGGTGGATGCAGGTATGCGCGAACTGCTGGCCACCGGCCTCATGCACAACAGGGTGCGCATGGTGGTGGCCAGCTTCCTCACCAAGCACCTGCTGCTGGACTGGCGTTGGGGTGAGGCCTGGTTCGCGCAGCAGTTGCTCGACTTCGAATTGAGCAGCAACAATGGCGGCTGGCAGTGGGCTTCGGGTTCGGGATGTGATGCGGCACCCTACTTCAGGGTGTTCAATCCACGCCTGCAACTGGAGAAATTCGACCCCGCGTTAAAGTATGTGAAGAAATGGGTGCCCGAATACGGATCGGCAAACTATCCGCAGCCCATGGTCGTTCATGAGACAGCGCGCGCACGAGCGCTCCACACCTACAAAACCGGGTTGGAAGGCTCCGCGGCTGCACCAAAACGACAAACCCAGCTATTCACATAGCCATGCCACGCAAGAAAAAAGCCCTCGTCCTGAGCCAACCCGTCAAGGAGGGCCTCAAGGCCATCAAGGTCCGGTTGGACGCCCGCACCATCATCACCGTAGCCAGCAACAAGGCACTGGACTTCTGGCGTCAGCGGTATCCGAAGTTGGAGGTGATCGGCTGATCGGGTCATGGCACAACACGTCCTGGAGAGATCCCACGTACTGCCCATCACACTCAGCGAAGCGTGGTCCTTCTTCAGTACGCCGAAGAACCTCGCACGCATCACCCCGCCCGAAATGGGTTTCGTGATCCGTGAACCGTTCGACAACGCGCCCGCCCATACCGGTCAGCGCATCACGTACACGGTGAAGCCGGTGCTGGGCATCCCACTGACCTGGGTGACCCTTATCGAGGACGTACAAGCACCCCACCGGTTCGTGGACACCCAATTGAAGGGACCCTACACGCGCTGGTGGCACCTGCACACGTTCGAGGAGGTTGAAGGCGGGGTTCTGATGCGCGACCGGGTGGAGTATGAACTGCCCCTTGGTCCGCTCGGTGAACTTGCCCACGGTATCTTTGTCAGGAAGCGTTTGGAGCACATCTTTGCGTATCGACGGAAGGTCCTGGACGAGTTGTTCCAAGGAACCGGCCGAGCCAAGTGACACAAGCGCCTATTGGAGGACCATGAGCATTGCAGCCATCATCGGGACCGTACTGGGTACGGCGTTCATCATGGAGTTCGTGGCATGGGCCACACACAAATACGTCATGCACGGCTTCCTTTGGGTGCTGCATTCGGATCACCACAAGAAGGACCATTACGGTTTCCTGGAGCGGAACGATGCGTTCTTCCTGATCTTCGCCATACCGTCGATGATCCTGTTCATCATCGGTGGTGTCCAGGGTCTCCACACGCCCTATCTGTGGATCGGCCTCGGGATCCTTGTATATGGCCTGCTGTACTTCTTCGTGCACGAGGTGTTCATCCACCAGCGCATCAAATGGCTGCGCAACACCGACAACGCCTATTTCCTGGCCATCCGGCGTGCGCACAAGGTGCATCACAAGCACCTTGGCAAGGAACATGGTGAGTGCTTCGGCATGCTCATCGTGCCGATGAAGTATTACCGCGAAGCACGGCAGAAGCTGGCCGAGCAGCGGGCGCGGTGATCACCTGACGACCGAATGGCAGGCCTCCGCGGCCATGTTCGCCTTGGGCAAGGCCGGGCTCACCCAGGGTATGCCAAGATCGAGGCCGCGTGCGATGAAAAGCAGCGCCATCAACGCATATAGGACGGGAATGATCCCTCGGAGACGGCTGCGGAAGGCATCGCCGAGATGGACGGACCCCAACTTCAACCCGAGCAACAGCGGCCAGGTACCCAGCCCGAAAGCGCCCATGAAGGCGGCTGCCTGCGGTATGTCCTCCTGCGATACGGCAGCGGCCAACGCCAGATAGACCATGCCACACGGCAGCAGGCCGTTCAACGTACCGGAGAGGAAGAGGACCTCCGGTGCGGTCCGCTTCAGGTGGCGGGCCATGCGGAGCTGCAGGCGTATCACAAGCCGCGTGGGAGCGTGAGGCCATGGAACGTGGGACACGACACGCGGTGCGAGCAGGCCCACCAGGATGGCTGCGCCAAGTCCGATGGACACCACTTGCTGCAAGCCTGCGAGCTGGAGACCGCGCCCGAAGACCCCCATGGATGTTCCGAGTAGGGTGTAGGTGAGGACCCGGCCGCTGTTGAGGAGCAGTGCACTGCGTAACCTCACCCAAGGGCCACCCGGCGGCGAAGGCACCGCCAAGGCCAACGGTCCGCACATGCCCAGGCAATGGACACCGCTGAGCAGGCCCAGCACGAAGGCAGGTGCCAGCGCAGCGATCATGGGATATGGATGCGATCGTGGTGCAGGTAGGAGACACCATCCACCGACCATTCCACCGCCACGTTGTAGGCGCCCTTCATCCGAAGGGCCGTGGGGATGAACATATGCCCGTCGCCATCGAGCGCCAGGTCCAGCAGATCATCGGCGCGCTGGTCCGAGGGTCGTTGCAACCGCACGGTCCCGGTAACGGACCGGCCGCTGGTCCACGCTGGGAATTGCAGCAGGAGGCCATCCACCGTGGAAGTGAGCCTGAGGTCATCGCCCAGGGCTGCACTGCGGTTGAGCTTGTCGATCTGCTCCTGGTAGGCGAGCTCCTGCTCGTAGTAGTTCTCGGCCACCAGCTCCTCCTGGTTGCTGGCAGCGCGGATCATGAAGGAGGCCATCAGCAGCACGAACGCTGCCATGAAGAAGAAGATGCCGGTTCCCCAGGTGAATTTCATGATGCAGTGCGGATGGGTCCAACGAAGGTGGTGTTCACCTCTTCGATGAGGCGGTCGCCGGTATAAACACCGACGGTGAGCATGGTCTTCGTGCCTGTAAGCCGTGACTTGTCCAGCTTGATGAAGAGCGCGCCCTGGGCGAGCGCGGCCTTCTCGAGGTGGATGTCCTTGCCCACGAGTTCGATTTCGCCTTGTGTACCGATGAGCTCGAAGCGCAGGGGCAGTTCGCGTGAGGTCTTGTTCACCACCTTGTAGTTGTAGAGGTTGCTGATGCGCCCATCAGATTGTTCCTGGAAGAGCATGCCGGGTGTACGGAGCACGGTGGCCTCCACATCGCTGCGCATGACGACAAGGGTGACCATGACACCCGTGAGGACGGTCAGCACCGCACTGTAGGCCTTCATCCGCGCATTGAAGTACCAGGGCTGCTTGTCCGTGATCCCGGTTTCACTGGCATGGCGGATGAGCCCCTTGGGCAGATGCACGCTCTCCATGATGGTGTTGCATGCATCCATGCAGGCGGTGCAGTTCACGCACTCCAACTGGGTGCCGTTGCGGATATCGATACCGGTGGGGCAGACATGTACGCAGGCCTTGCAGTCGATGCAATCGCCCTTTCCAGCAGCGGCGCGGTCCTCGCCCCTGCGCATCCTGGCACGGCCCTCCCCGCGCACATGATCATAGGCCACCACAAGGCTCCTGCGATCGAGGAGCACCCCTTGCAGGCGGCCGTAGGGGCACATGGTGGTGCACACCTGTTCGCGCAGGAAGGCGAAGACGCCATAGAATAGGAACGAGAACACCACCATGGCAATGAACCCGCCAAGGTGCTCGCCGGGAGGTGAGGTGATGATGTCGAGCAGCCGATCGCTGCCGATGATATAGGCGAGGAAGGTGTTCCCGATCATGAACGCGATACCGTAGAAGAGCAGGTGCTTTGCGGTCTTCCGCAGCACCTTGTCCACATCCCACGAACGCTTGTTGAGGGCCTGCTGCTGTTTCCGATCACCCTCGATCCAGTACTCGATGCGGCGGTACACCAGTTCCATGAAAATTGTCTGCGGGCACACCCAGCCGCAGAACAACCGTCCGAAGGCCACTGTGAAAAGGGCGATGAAGATCACCCCGGCGATGAACGCAAGCACGAACAGGTGGATGTCCTGGGGCCAGAAGGTCTGCCCGAAGATCACGAAGCGCCGCTCGAGCACATCGATCTGCAGCAACGGTTCACCACCGAACCGGATGAAGGGTCCGGCGAAGAGGATGGCGAGCAGCGCATATCCGATGCGTGCCCGCCGGTTGAACCACGTTCCGGACGGTTTCTTCGGATAGATCCAAACGCGCCTGCCGGATTTGTCCACCGTGGCGATGGAGTCGCGGTAGCGCTCATCGCGCTCCCCTCCTATCGGTGGATGTTCGTTCATGGCACGTTCAACGCCGCCACCGCCGAGCTGTCGCCTTTGTTCACAGGGGTCGCGGTGCTATCGGCAGGTACAGCGGCATCCTCCTTCCAGATATCGCCTTGCGGTGCTTTGGCGTTCGCCTGGTTGGTGCCCTGCAGGGAGAGGATAAAACTCGCTACCTGCTGGATCTCCGCCGGCTTCAAGTCCTTCTTCCAGCTCTGCATGCCCTTCTCCACCACACCATACTTGATGGTGGTGAACACGTTCCTGATACCTCCACCATGCAGCCAATAGGCATCGGTGAGGTTGGGTCCCACGGCATTGCCTTCACCGTTCTCGCCGTGGCAGGCCTTACAGTAGGTGACGAAGGTGCTCTTGCCAGCGGCCAGCGCCCCGGCATCGGTCATGGCTGTCACGGTCTTCTCATCCACCGATGCCTCGGCCTTGGCGAGATAGGCTGCCACATCGGCCCTGGCCTGTGCCATCTCCTGTTCATATTCATCGGCCTGGTGCAGCCATGAACCACTGATGTGCACATTGAAGATGTAGACCACGCTCCAGATGATGGTCCCATAGAAGAGCCAAAGCCACCAAGGGGGCAGCACATTGTCCAATTCCCGGATGCCATCATACTCATGGTGCATCAGGATGTCCTGCTCCTGGTCCACTTTCACCGTACGTGTAAGCCTGGTCAGGATGTCATCGGCGAAGGAGCGATCGGTGGTCGCCGGAACAGCACGTTCATCCGTTCCGTTGAGCAACCGCACCATACCGCGGATCATCGAAAGCTGGGATACGATGATGACGAAGAGCAGGACATTGGAGGCCAGCAGCCAATAGAACAATGTCTGCGTGTTCATCAGCGCAATGCCTGGCACAGCGGCGCTGGCGTCCATCGTTGCACCGAGGAACAAGGCTGTGAGCGCCACAATGCCCATGCGACCCTTCAAGTGGCCGGCCCGACCGGAGCCGACGCCGCCGAGGGTGCGCATGATGCCGGAGAGCGCAAGGATCATCACCACCTGGAGCACCGCCATGGCCATCAGGATATAATTGGTCTCCATGGACGGATCTTCCAACATGCCGAAGGAAGCGGCCATGGGACCGGATGCTGCGGCATCCTGCGCGAAGAGCGGCGTGGTGAAGACGATCAGCCAGGCGGTGACTGCGATGGGAATGTACCGGTGACGCATGATGGAAGGGCGTTGGCTCAAGCGTTTTCGTTATCGGAAAGGGGTAGCTGCTCCAACTGGTGGATGCGAGCGCGATCGGTGGTCAGGATGTACCAGGAGGCCACCGCGAAAATGCCCGCGAAGAGCACGAAGGCGGCCACCGGGTAGATGTCGACATCGGTGATCGACGTCATGTGGTGCTTGATGAACTTCAGCATGGCCGGTGCTTATCGGACCTGCACGACCTGTGCAGGAGGCTGTTGCCTGATGTCGGTACCCAATCGCTGGAGGTAGGCGATCAGTGCGATGATGTCCCGGTCGGGGCTGGCCTCGATGCCCTCCTTCCGGAGGTTGTCGGCCACCTTCGCTGCCTGGGCCTCAAGATCCGCCACGGCCAGCCGATCGAAGCCGGCCGGATATGGATGTCCGAGCTTTTGTAGCGCGCGGATCTTTGCCGGGATGGACGCCTTGTCGATGGGGTTGTCGTACATATGCGGATAGGCGGGCATGAGCGATCCGGCGCTCATGCTGGTGGGATCGAGCATGTGGTAATAGTGCCAGCTATCGGGGTACTTGCCACCCACCCGGTGGAGATCAGGGCCGGTGCGCTTGCTGCCCCATTGGAAGGGGCGGTCGTAGATGAACTCACCGGCCTTGCTGTATTCGCCGTAGCGTTCGGTCTCGCTCCGGAACGGTCGTACCATCTGCGAATGGCAGGTGTAACAGCCCTCCATGATGTAGATGTCCCGACCATGCAATTCCAGTGGCGTGTAGGGCTTCACGCTGGCGATGGTGGGCACATTGCTCTTGATGAGGAAGGTGGGAACGATCTCCATGACACCACCAATGGCCACGAGCACCAGGCTCAACACCAGCATCTGGATGGGGCGTCGCTCGATCCAGCGATGCCAGTATCCTCCGCTCTCCGCCACGTAGTCCTTCTCCAATGCAGGTGCCTCGGCATCCTCGTTGGCAATGAGCGTACCGGATGCCATGGTCTTCCACACATTGTATACCATGACCAGGGCACCAACAAGGAACAGCGTACCACCAAGGCCGCGCATCCAATAGGCATACTTGATCTGCAGGACCGTGTCTAGGAAATTCTTGTACACCAGGTAGCCATCCGGCGTGAACTGCTTCCACATCAGGCTCTGGGTGAAACCGGCAAAGTAGAGCGGGATGGCGTAGAAGATGATGCCGAGCGTACCGATCCAGAAGTGGACGTTGGCCAGGCCCTTGCTGTAGAGCTTGGTGCCCCACATGCGCGGCACAAGCCAGTAGATCATGCCGAACGTC
>CAZLGY010000027.1:0-7440 GCA_964559165.1 uncultured Chryseobacterium sp. | reverse complement strand
GCGATGGTCCAGTCGGTGAAGTGGCTGATGCTGTTGAGGAACTTGGTGCTCAGCAGGGGACCTTCGAGGGTGGACATGCCGTAAGCCGTGATGGCCACCACCATGAACTTCAGCACAGGCTCATCCCGCACCCGGTCCCAGGCTCCGCGCAGGGTGAGTAGCCCATTGAGCATACCGCCCCAGCTGGGTGCGATGAGCATGATGCTGAACACGGTGCCGAGGCTCTGTGCCCAATCGGGCAGCGCGCTGTATAGCAGGTGGTGCGGACCGGCCCAGATGTAGATGAAGATCAGCGCCCAGAAGTGGATGATCGAGAGCTTGTAGCTGTACACCGGACGGTTGGCGGCCTTGGGCATGAAGTAGTACATCAAGCCCAGGTAAGGCGTGGTGAGGAAGAAGGCCACCGCGTTGTGACCATACCACCACTGCACCAACGCATCCTGCACCCCAGCGTACCAACTGTAGCTCTTGAAGAGGGTCACGGGCATCGCCATGGAATTCACGATGTGGAGCATGGCCACGGTGACCCAGGTGGCGATATAGAACCAGATGGCCACGTACAGGTGGCGTTCGCGGCGCTTGAGGATGGTTCCGAACATGTTTATTCCGAACACCACCCATACCAATGTGATCGCGATGTCGATGGGCCACTCCAGCTCTGCATACTCCTTGCTGGTGGTGATGCCCAGGGGCAGCGTTATCGCAGCAGCCGCGATGATCAGCTGCCAGCCCCAGAAGTGCAGCCAGCTGAGCCCGTCGCTGAACATGCGTGCCTTCAGCAATCGTTGCAGGCTGTAATAGATGCCGGCGAACATGCCGTTGCCCACAAAGGCGAAGATGATCGCATTGGTGTGCAGGGGACGCAGTCGGCCGAAGGACAGCCACTCGTGGATATTCCAGCTGGGCAAAACCAATTGGAATGCCACCGTGAGGCCGACGAGCATGCCTACCATGCCGAAGACGATCGTGGCCATGAGAAAGGCCTTCACGATCCTGTTGTCATACTGGAATCGTTCGATCATCGCGTCAATCGTTGGAGTTCGTGGTGGTGTGCCGCACGCCCGGGGGCGCAGGATCTGCATCGCCCAGGATGCGTACGCCGGGCGAACGATCGTCATCGAACTGACCGCTGCGCACAGCCCACGTGAAGGCTGCGAGGAACAGCACAGCGACCAAGGTGCTGGCTGCGATCAGGAGAAAGATGACGTTCATGTGACGTTCGGCTCGTGGGCCAAAAGTCACCGCTGCTTCAGATCCGGTCGCTGACCTTGGTCAGCAAACCATCATGACATTCGTCAGGAACCGATGGCGGACCAGAGCCGACGTGCGGCCAAGGTGGTGGAAAGGGTGACGAAACCCACCACCGTCACCGAACTGAGGGGCATCAGGATGGCGGCAATGAGCGGTGTCAGCTGGCCTGATACGGCGAACGACACCCCCACCACATTGTACATCAGCGAAAGGCCGAGCGACATGATCACCACCCGACGGGCGGCACGCGTGAGGAGCAGGGCCTGGGGCAGCCGATCGATGGAGCGGGCATCGAGGATGGCATCGCTCGCGGGAGTGAGCGCTGCGCTCGTCTCGCTCACGGTCATTCCAACGTCGCTGAGCGCCAGTGCACCGGCATCGTTGAGCCCATCGCCCACCATCATCACACGGTGGCCTTCAGCCTGCAGCTTCTGCACGAAGTCGGACTTGTCCGTCGGTGTGCAGGCGGTGTGCATCGTCCGTCCGTCGAACACCGCCGCCACCTCCGCATCCACATGGGCATCACCGGTGAGCAGGTGGGTCTGCGCCAGCCCCTCCATGCCCCGTACAGCAGCATGCATGCCCGATCGCGCCCGCTTGCGCACCGCGAAGCAACCGCGATACACACCGCCAACTGCCACGTGCACCTGGGCTTCACCCCGTTCCATGTGCTGCTTCGCACCGCCACAGAAGTCTGCCGAACCGATGCGTACACCAAGGCCGTACACGGTACCCGCAATACCCTGTCCGGCGGTCTCCTCCACCTCCACCGCATCGCTAACCTCCCCCTTCAGGCCCTGATAGAGCACCGCGCTCAGGGGGTGTGCGCTGTTACGGGCCAGTGAACGCAACCGCTGTTGCTCATCCGCAGTGAGCGGTATGCCAATGAAGCGCAGCTCATAGGCCTCACGGGCCGTGAGCGTACCGGTCTTGTCAAAGACCACCGCATCCACATGGGCCGATCGCTCCACCACTTCAGCATCACGCAGGAAGATGCCCCTGCGGCCCAGCAGGCGCATGGTGTGGCCATACGCGAAGGGCATGCTGAGGGCCAGAGCGCAGGGGCAGGCCACAATGAGCACAGCGGTCACCACAGGCCACACCATTGCCGGATCGCGACCGGCCCAATAGATCCCCGCGACGATGGCGATCACCATCACGGCCACGGTGAAGCGGCGCGCCACCGCATCGATCATGCGGGGCATCGCAGGACGGCGTTGAGCGCTGGTTGCGGCATGTTCCTCCCAGAGGCGTTTGAGGTGGCTCTGCTCGAAGGGTCGCAGTACCTCAAGCTCGATGGCGGCCCCGCGCTGGCGTCCACCTGCGCGCACCGTATCGCCCAGCACGCGTCGCACCGGCAGCGGTTCGCCCGTGATGAAGCTGTTGTCGATGTTGCCGATGCCGGCGCGCAGCACACTGTCCACCGGAACCAGTTCCTGGTCGCGCACCACGATGTGATCACCCTGCACCAGGTCACCCACGCCCACGGCCTGTTCCTCCGCACCTCGCTTACGGATCACCACCAATGGCAGAAAGTCAGTGAGGGTGCGATCGAAGCTCAGCGCCTGGTACGTGTAGGCCTGGTACCAGCGGCCCACGAGCAGGAAGAACACCAGTCCGGCGAGGCTGTCGAAGTAGCCCGGACCGGTCTCCAACAGAACATCCGTAGCGCTCCGTGCGAAGAGGGCCAGGATGCCGAGCGCGATGGGCTGGTCGATGTTCACCTGCCGGGTGCGGATGCCGGCCCAGGCAGAGGTGAAGAACTCCTGGCTGGAGAAGAGCAGCACGGGCAGCGAGAATACCAGGCTGAGGAACTGGAAGCCGCGCAACAGGGCACGGTCGCTCACATCGGCTCCGAGGTATTCCGGGAAGCTGAAGAGCATGATGTTGCCAAAGGCGAAGGCAGCGATCCCAAGCTTCACGTACAGCATGCGCGGTACACCGGCGCCACGGCGGGCCGCCTTGTCCTGGGGGCGGTTCAACAGGGGTGCATAGCCGATCCGGCGCAGCAGTTCCACCAGGGAGCGCAGGCCGAAGCCGTGCTCACGGAAGGTGATGCTGAGCTCCTTTTCCGAGAACCGCACACGCGAACGGATGATGGCCGGTTCAACACGCTGCAGGTTCTCAAGGAGCCAGATGCAGCTGCTGCAATGCATCTGGGGGATGTTCAAGGTCACCCGCATGATGCCATCCTCGCAGAACTCGACCAGACGATCACGCACCTCGGGGATATCAAAGAGCTCGGGCCGCAACTCCGTCACATCGGCCTTCTCCTTCACACCGGGCTGCTCACTTATGGCATAGTAGTCACACAGCCCGCTTTCCTGCAGCAGACCGTAGACCGCGCTGCAACCCTGGCAGCAGAAGTCCCTGCCATCGTGCACCAGATGCTCCTCCCGACAGTCATCACCGCAGTGATAGCAGAGCGCTCGCTCGGTCGTGATCGGTCCCACGTGACAAAGATCAGGAGGCGTAAACCACTGGGAACTGACGATCATCAGCGCGTTCGGAAGCACAGACGGGAAATACCATCCACGCACGCCGGGGCCCTATTTTTGGCCCACGGGCATGAGCGACCACCTGCGGCACCTGACGAGCTACCTGGGGCACCTGGTGAAGGCACGCGATCGACACGCGGTTCACAGTCCCTTCGTGTACGACCTCGTCGCACAGGTGTTGCGACCAGGGGATATGCTGCCAGCCTACGCGGAGATCGAACAGGCGCGTGCGGACCTGTTGGAAAGCGACCAGACCATCCGGGTCAACGACCTCGGCGCAGGTTCGCGTGTTCACGACCAGGCCCTTCGCCGGGTGGCGGACATGGCACGCACTGCTCTCAAGCCACCGAAGCAGGCCCAGCTCCTCTTCCGTCTGGCGAGGTACCTGGACGCCACCAGTGTGCTGGAACTGGGGACGTCCTTCGGCATCACCACCCTGTACCTGTCCACCGATGCGGACGATGGCGAGGTGCACACCATCGAGGGCTGTCCCCAGACCTACCGGATCGCGCAGCACCAGTTCGAACGCTTCAGCCGCACCAACATACACGCCCACCTCGGCAGCTTCCGCGCCACGCTGCCCGGAGTGTTGCGGCGGATGGAACCGTTGGACCTGGTCTTCATCGACGGCCACCATGCCGAAAGGCCAACGCTTGAATACTTCGAGCTGTGCCTGCAGCACGCACACAACGATACCGTGCTGGTGCTGGACGACATCCACTGGAGCCGCGGAATGGAAGCCGCATGGAGCGCGATCAGATCACATCCAGGGGTCACGGTCACCATCGACCTCTACACCATGGGCCTGGTCTTCCTCCGAAGCGAACAGGCAAAGGAGCACTTCCGCCTGCGGTATTGAAGGCCCATGGCCTTGATCAGCGAACCTTCGGTGCATCCGGGTGTAGTTTAGCCGGACAGAACCACGGCCATGAAGATCTATACCCGTACCGGCGACCAGGGCACGACCGGATTGCTCGGTGGCACCCGCGTTGGCAAGGATCACCTGCGGATCGAGTGCTACGGCACGGTGGACGAGCTGAACAGTCATGTGGGCATGCTCAGCGACCTATCGGACGGGGTGCATGCCGGTCTGTTGGCTGCGGTGCAGCACACCCTGTTCACCATCGGATCCAGGCTCGCTTGCAGTGGCGAGGAGGAGGCCGCGCGGTTCAAGCTACCCGCCATATCGGATGCGGATATCACCGCGTTGGAGGATGCCATGGATGCCATGGATGCGGAATTGGAGCCCATGCGCAATTTCATCCTGCCCGGCGGTCATCCGGCCATCTCACAGGCCCACATCTGTCGCACCGTATGTCGGCGTGCCGAGCGGCGCGTGGTTGAACTTGCCGGTCTCGAAGCCATTCCCGAGGTGCTGCTGCGCTACCTCAACCGCCTTTCCGATCTACTTTTCGTGCTGGCCCGCCATGAGGGCCTGCGAAGAGGCATCGCTGACCGGCCCTGGCGTCCACGGGCGTGATGCCGGATAAGCACACCCAATCAATTGACCCACAGAAGGTTATCAAGCAAATTACCAAGGTATCCCCATCCGGTTATATTTGCGGCCAATTCCACGGACCCCAACACGGCCCCACGATGTACTGGACCCTCGAACTCGCCTCCTATCTGGAGGACGCACCCTGGCCTGCGACCAAGGACGAATTGATCGATTTTGCGATGCGAACGGGCGCTCCCTTGGAAGTGGTGGAGAACCTCCAGGCCATCGAGGACGATGAGGAAGTGTTCGAGAGCATCGAGGATATCTGGCCGGACTATCCATCCAAGGAGGATTTCTTCTTCAACGAGGACGAGTACTGAGGGTCTTACGCTCCGTCTCCGCGCCCTCCGCCCGAAGCGGGGGGCTTTTTCATGATATCCGCCGCAACGGCAGGACGCTGCGGTCGGGCGGCACGCTGCCCCGGTGCGTGCAAGGTCCGTTCCGGCTACCTTTGCGTTCCTTCCAAACGCACGCGGCGTGTGACCGGTGATGGCAAACGCCACAGCCCCACGCCCACCATTCGACCCACGGAACATGATCGGTTTCCTGACCAAAGCCCTCAAGAACGTCTTCGGTGACAAGGCCCAGCGCGACCTCAAGGAGGTGATGCCGTTGGTGGAGCGTGCCAACGCCGAATTCGCCAAGTTGCAGGGCCTCTCGCATGATGAGCTGCGCGCCCGCAGCCAGTCCCTCATGGTCCGCATCGCCGCCGCCACCGAAGCGGATGACAAGCGCGTTACCGACCTGCGGGCCGAGATCGAGGCCGACCCCCAGATGGACATCCTTGCACGCGAGGCGCGCTACGAGGAGATCGACCGCATCCAGAAGGACTCCCTGGGCAAGGTGGAAGCAGTGTTGCTGGAGGTGCTGCCCGAAGCCTTCGCCATCGTGAAGGACACCGCACGCCGACTGAAGGAGAACAGCGAGCTGCGCGTGCATGCCACCGAACTCGACCGCGAGCTGGCCCTGAAGCGACCGGACGCCGTGCGCATCGAAGGCGACCAGGCCGTGTGGAAGAACAGTTGGATCGCCGGCGGGGGTGCCATCACCTGGGACATGGTGCACTACGATGTACAGCTGATCGGAGGCATCGCGCTGCACAAGGGCAGGATCGCCGAGATGAGCACCGGAGAAGGCAAGACCCTGGTAAGCACCCTGCCCGTTTTCCTCAATGCCCTCGCAGGGCGTGGCGTACACGTGGTGACCGTGAACGACTACCTCGCCAAGCGCGACGCTGAATGGATGGGTCCCATCCACGAGTTCCACGGATTGCGCGTGGACTGCATCGACAAGCACCAGCCCAACAGCCCCGAACGGAGGAAGGCCTACCTGGCGGACATCACCTACGGGACCAACAACGAGTTCGGCTTCGACTACCTGCGCGACAACATGGCCCATGCGCCAAGCGCACTGGTGCAGCGCAAGCACCACTTCGCCATCGTGGACGAAGTGGATTCCGTGCTCATCGACGATGCCCGCACACCGCTCATCATCAGCGGCCCCACGCCGAAGGGTGACATCCACCAGTTCGACGAATACAAGCCGCGCGTGGAGCGCCTCTACCAAGCGCAGAAGCAGCTGGTGACGCGCCTGCTCGCCGAAGCCAAGGAACAGCTCAAGGGGCTTGCTGATGGAAGCGCCACCAAGGAACAACTTGAGCGCGGCGGTCTCGCCCTGCTGCGCGCCCACCGCGGCCTTCCGAAGAACAGCGCCCTGATCAAGTTCCTGAGCGAAAACGGTGCGCGCGCCCTGCTGCAGAGAACGGAGAACAACTACCTCCAGGACCAGGCTCGCGAAATGCCCAAGGTGGACGTGGAGCTGTACTTCACCATTGATGAAAAGCAGCACGGCATCGAACTCACCGAGAAAGGCGTGGACCTGATCAGTGCCGATGTGAACGACACGGGCTTCTTCATCATGCCTGATGTGGGCGCCACCATCGCCGAGATCGAGAAGAGCGGCGCGATGGCCGAGGAGAAGGCACGCCGCAAGGATGAACTGCTGCGCGATTTCGGGGTGAAGAGCGAACGGATCCACACCGTGAACCAGTTGATCCGCGCCTACGCCCTCTATGAGAAGGACGTGGAGTACGTGGTGATGGACGGAAAGGTGAAGATCGTGGACGAGCAGACGGGCCGCATCCTGGAAGGGCGCCGGTACAGCGATGGTCTGCACCAGGCCATCGAAAGCAAG
>CAZLGY010000026.1:0-29649 GCA_964559165.1 uncultured Chryseobacterium sp. | reverse complement strand
AAGTGAGGTGGCTGGGGTCGCTGATGCTCAGGGCGGCGATGGGCGGCCGGTCATCGCGGTAGCGGCCGGTGAGCTCCTCGGCGAAATGCATGGCATCGCACATGCTGCCGCCATTGCCGCAACTGATGACCTTGGCCCCCTGCTTGAGGCAATAGCTCATGAAGGCGGCGGCCTGTTCCACCGCGGCGATGTTGGCCGGGTCGGCGAGGAAACGCTCAAGGACCTCGGCGGCCTCAGAGAAATGCGAACGGATGCGTGCGTCGGTGCTCATTGTCCCAAAGATGCATCAAAGCGGATCGCCGCCCCGATAGCCGATGCGCAGGCGCTCGCCGGTCGGGCGGTCCAGCAGATGCTTCACCGCTTCGAAAAGCTCACTCACGACGCCCTCGGTCCGCTCCTGGCGACCTTCCATGCGCTCCACCCGAAGCTGCAACTCAAGGTCGTTCTGGAGCAGCCGGGTGAGTCGAACAAAAACGCGCACGATACGAATGTTCACCGCTATCGCCCGCTCACTGTTCAACACACTGGAGAGCATTAGCACGCCATGCTCGGTGAACGCGAATGGCGGCACCCTTGCCCCTCCCCATGATCTTGAGGTCGCGATCTGCGACCTCAAGTCGGACCACTCCGTTTCGTTGAGCTGGAACATGAAGTCCTCCGGGAACCGTGTCATGTTCCGTTTGACCTGCTCATTGAGGCGCTTGGTGGCTACACCATAGAGCTTTGCCAGATCATGTGCCAGCATGACCTTCTGCCCACGTATCCAATGGATCCGTGCGGCGATGGCTTCTTCTCCAACTACCTCCGCTTCCATCCGCTCCACCACGATCGACGAATATCCTGTCGACCGATCGGCGGGTAAGTTGTCAATTGAATGACGAAAAAAACAAGCAAGCCCCCGAAAAAAGATCCGGGTGTGATGCCCGAGCGCTCAGCGCGCAGCTTGCTGACCCAGCATCTGCATGCCTTGCAGACCACGCTCGAGGAAGGCCTTGTAGTCCTCCACGGCCGGGGTGTAGCCTACGGGATCGGTGAGGAGCTTGCCATCGGGGCTCAGCAGCGCATATAGGGGTTGCGTGGCGCTCTTGAAGGTCTCGGTCTGCAGCGTGGCCCACTTGTTCCCCACGGTGAGGATGGGCTTCTTGGTGCCGTTGCTGGTCTCGTAGATGAACTGCTCCTCCTTGGGCAGCTCGCTCTTCGCATCCACATAAAGGGACACCAGCACATACTGATCACCGATGAGGCGATTGATCTCGGGTACCGGCCACACGTAGTCCTCCATCTTACGGCAGTTGGCGCAGCCATAGCCGGTGAAGTCCACCAGGAGCGGCTTGCCGGTGCGCCTGGATTCCACCATACCGCTGGCCAGGTCGTGGTAGCATGAAAGGCCGGCGGGGCATTCGGTGGGGTAGATCCAGCTGTAACCAGGCGAGGGCGAAATGCCGCTGAGCAGTCCGACCGGAGCAAAAGTCTTGGCCTTGTCGTCGTAGCGGAAGCCGTAGGCCATGTAGAGGGTGAAGAGTGCGAAGGTGGCCACCAGCCCCATGCGCATGGGCGACAGTTTTTTCACAGGACTGTCATGCGGGAAGCGGATCTTGCCCAAGAGGTAGAGTACGATGCCGATGCCACAGATCACCCAGATGGCGAGGAAGAGCTCATAGGGAATCAGGCCCCACTTCATCACGAGGTCGGCCATGCTGAGGAACTTGAAGGCCAGGGCCACCTCCACGAAACCGAGCACCACCTTCACGCTGTTGAGCCAGCTACCACTGCGGGGCAGGCTGTTGAGCCATCCGGGGAAGAGCGCGAAGAGGCCGAAGGGCAGGGCCAGTGCGAAGCCGAAGCCGCCCATGCCCGCGGTGAGCTGCCAGGCGCCACCATCCGCCGTAAGCGCACCGGCCAGCAAGGAACCCAGGATGGGACCCGTGCAACTGAAGGACACCAGCGCGAGGGTGAGGGCCATGAAGAAGGTGCCGATGAGACCGCCGAACTTGCTGGCGTTCGCATCCATCTTGTTCACCCAGCTGCTCGGCAATGTGATCTCGAAATAGCCGAAGAAGGAGATGGCGAAGACGATGAAGATGACGAAGAAGAAGAGGTTCAGCCAGGGGTTGGTGCTGATCTCGTTGAAGATCTCCGGGTTCACGCTGCCCAGCAGGTGGAAGGGCAGGCTGAAGAGGAGGTAGATGATCAGGATGAATCCGCCATAGGTGAGGGCGTTCCTCAGGCCACTGATGCGATCGGTACTGCTCTTGGTGAAGAAGCTCACGGTGAGCGGGATCATGGGGAACACGCAGGGCGTGAGCAGGGCCACCAAGCCACCGATGAAGCCGAGCATGAAGATCCACAGCAGGGAGTTCTTCTCTTCGGTGCGCTTTCCTTCATCGCGTACCACGGGGTTCTCCAGGTCCACCGTGGCGATCTTCAGTTCCGCCGCGTCCGTGCGGGTGGCGATACCTGCGAACTTGGGATCGTTCGGATCGAAGGACACATCACCGAGCTCATAGGTGCCGGTGCCCACACCCAGGATGAAGTAGACCGTGGCCGGGGGCAGGCACATCTCGTCATCGCAGGTCATGTATTCGAAGCGCCCGGTGATGGGTGTCGCAGGGTCGTTCACCCGCAGGCGCTGGGTGAAGGTGGCCGAGCCCTTGAACTTCTTCACCGGCATGTCGAACACCGGATCGTGGCCATCGATCACCTTGGAGCCGGTCTCATCCACCGCGCCGAGGCGTTCCACACCAGGTAGGCTATCGACCGTGATGGTGGTCGGCCAGGGGCCCATATCGCCGTAGTTCTGCTGCGAATACACGCTCCACCCTTCCTGGATGGCGGCTTGGAAGCGTACTTCGTACACACCTTCACCCACTGCGGTGGAGCTGATGGTCCAGGTTACTGGCTGTGGCGCGGCCATATCGCCGCCGGGAGGCTGGGCCAGCAACGTGAGGCAGAAGAAGGACAGCAGTGGCAGGAACAGGGAACGCATCATCATTCTTCGGTGTGTTCTGCCTGGACGCTCACCGCGAAGGTGTGCACCGCAGGCGGCAGGCAGGTCTTGTCGTTACATAACATGTATTCCACCTCGCCGCTCACCGGTCCGGTGGCCTTGGCGGTGGTGTGGAGGGTGAAGCGCGGCGCACCGTCGTGATAGCGCACGACCATGCCAAAGTTGGGGTCGTACTCCTCCACGGGGGTCGGTTCCTCCACCCGCAACAGCTGCGTGTTCGATCCTTCACTGAGGCGGAACGCTGTGGGGATGGGTCCCTGGTCACTGGAAAGTTGTGTGGCATAGATATGCCAGCCCGTTCCAAGTGACGCATCACAGTGGACCAGGACGGTTCCATCGGCGGCAGCAACGGCGCTCATCTTCCACTGCACAGGGCTGGCAGGAGGTGCGCACGCGGCGAGGAGGGCAACGAGGAGGCTGAACATGGCACTTCCGGGAAAGCAAAACTACATCCCACAACATTGCTTCGCCCAAGTGCCGCGACCGACCCTTGCGATCCCAAGCGACCACGTCACTGCTATGGGATCTCGATACTGACCACCCGCGATACCGGGATGGTGGTCCCGTACTTGAGCACGATGTTCTCAGGGTCGAACGCCCAGATGGTCGTCTCAACGGCTTTATAGCCCTGATCGTCCTGGAACACGATCCGGCATTTGCCGTGCATGGCATTGCCCAGCCGTGTGGCCACCTGAAGAACACGCAGGATGCTGCGCCGCTGGTCCATGGTGATGGATACGGGTTCCGTGGGAAAGCACAGGGCAGGGATCTGCTCCTTGGGGATGAGGGTTGCGCGTGCGTCCAACATGGTCGTTCGGGTTATGCCGTTGAAGATAATACGCACACAAGGCGATCGCAACTGACCGGCATCACGAACCGGACAGCGCGGGTCCGATGGACACCTTCAACAGGGGACCGGCGGGTGTATTGGGCAGGGCGAGGCGACCGCGGCGGTATCCACAGCACCAGAGGATGCCGCGGTCATCCTCCAGCACCTGGACGAGACCCTTCCGATGGAGCGGGACCCTGGCCTCCACCAACAGGTCGCTCACCGACTTGGTGCCGACCATACCCGTGGGGGCCAGGCGATCTCCCGCTCTCCATGGCCGCAGGCGCAGCTGCCCCACCACGGCGGACCCATCCAGGAGCAGGACGTTGGGCGCCTGATACCTGTGGAGCTCCTCGGTGCCTGCCTCCTCGATCAGGAAAGGAGCATCCGGCGGCCATGGGGGCTGGAGGGGAACGACCCAATGCCGGGGGAGTGAATGAACGCGGGGCGACAGGACGATCACCTCACGATCCACGCTGACATCATGCGTTAGCCCCGGGAAGCGGGCGCCGATATGGCGCTTTTGGATGGCGCGGAGGATGTCCTCCAACACATCGGGATGCAGGCGTGCCGGGGCAGCGAACCGCATCAACAGAAGCATCGGTGCCACGCTTGCTTGCACCGCATCGATACGCAGCTCTGCACTTCCATCGGCCTTGCGTTGCACCACCGGACCAAGGTCCATCAGCCGCTCCTGAGCCAGTGCATGCAGCTCGCGGGCCAACTGGGCATTGCGGTGCAGCACCCGGCGCGCACCGGGCCGCAGCTGCTCCATCAGGGGGAGCAACTCGTGGCGCACGCGGTTGCGCAGATACCTGGCATCGCTGTTGCTCGTATCAACCCGGTAAGGGATCCTGTTCTCGCCGGCGTATGCCTCGATCGCCTCCCGCGTGCACGCGAGCAGCGGTCGGATGAACGCGCCACTGCGCACCGGTATGCCGGTCCAACCGGCACTCCCCATCCCACGCAGCAGGGACATCAGCAGGGTCTCCACCGCGTCGTCCGCATGGTGTGCCATGGCCAGCATGGAAGGCCCTTCCGCTATTGCACGATGGAAGGCTCCGTAGCGGGCTGAGCGCGCCGCCATCTGGAGGGAGCCCCCTTCCTTCACCTGGTGCGCAGTGACATCGACGCGCTCCACCCGGCATGGTATCCCGAGCGAAGCGGCCGTCCGTTCCACCAATTCCCGGTCGGCATCACTTTCGGTTCCGCGCAATCCATGATCAACATGCAATACCTGCAGTGGGTGACCGAGCCCATGGAGCAGATGCATCAGCACCATGCTGTCGACACCGCCGCTCACAGCCACCCAGAGAGGGGTTCCCTCTGGTGCATGGCAGTGATGCCGCAGGAAACGTTCGACAGCATCACGCATGGTGGAGCGCATCAATGACCGAGCGTGCCTTGACCTGGCACTCCTCCCATTCAGCGGATGGATCGCAATGGGCGGTAAGCGCACTGCCTGTCCGCAGCGATACCGAACCACTTCTCCGATCGAACACCAAGGCGCGGATCACCACGTTCAGGTCAGCCATGCCATCCGGATCCATGAACCCGAGCGTTCCACTGAAGGCCCCGCGCGGAGCGCCCTCCGCAATGCGGATCAACTCCATCGCGCGCTCCTTGGGTGCACCTGTCATGCTGGCCATGGGAAACGCGGCACGGACAACATCATACAATGTGATGCCGGGAGCCATCGTAGCGGATACCGTGCTCACCAGCTGATGTACACGCGGATAACTGCGCACCGCGCAAAGCTCTTCGACCCGGACGCTCGCGGTGGCTGCGATGCGCGAGAGATCATGGCGCATGACATCGAGGGCCATGATGTTCTCACTGCGTTCCTTGGGGTCGTGCAACAGCTCCTGTTTCAAGCGCGCATCGGTGGTCGCATCGGCGGAGCGCGGCCGGGTACCCTTCATCGGCTCACCGATGACCCGGTCGCCATCCAGGGCCAGGAAGCGCTCGGGACTGGCGCTCAGCACGAATCGATCGCCCTTCCTGTGAAAGGCCGCAAAGGGTGCATCGGAACGCCGCAGCAACCGAAGGAACGCGGCATACGGGTCGAGGTCGGGCCAGTGGGCGATGCGCTCGGTGCAGTAGTTCACCTCGTAGATATCACCGCGCTGGATGTGCTTCAACAGCTGTTCCACATGGGCGATGTAGGATGCACGATCCGTGGTGAGCTGCCAGTCGCAGGCCAATGTGCCGGTCGGCTCTTCAATGCCAACGGACAACCCGTGCGCCAGGTCGGTGGGGTCAATGCCCGCATCGGGATGGACGTGCAGGAAGCAGCGCGCTCCCCGGCGATCGACCACCCAGCGGGGCCGGGTCCAGCGGATATAGGGCGCACCTTCAGGATGAGGGACCTCCCTACCATCCGGGCCAAGCCATTCGTAATCCGCGGACAGCATGTACCAATCGGGTCGATCATCACCTTCCACATCAAGGGGAGCGGACGACACCTCCAACGCTCCGACGCATAGCACACTGCGCTGCCGGTCGGCCACACGGCGGAACAGGAAATGCTCCTCGGTCCGCAATACCGCGGGCAGCAGCGGAAGTCGTGGATCCAGCTCCAAAGTGTGGCGCACGGCGCAAGTTACCCAGCCCGACGGGTAAGCCTGAAACGCATGAGCAGCGCCAGGAGGCGGACAAGCATCAAGACCACCAGTGCCCAGGCGGCACGTCCGATCACGTCACCGGACCGGGCATAGATGGTCAGCGTCCCGTTCAATGGCATCTGCGCACGGAAAGAAGCGGGCTTCCACCAGGCGGTGCGGTCATGGACCACCCCGCGCGGATCCACCCAGCAGGAGATGCCCGTATTGGCCGACCGCGCTACCGAACGGCGCATCTCGATGGCACGGAGGCTGGCGAACGTGAGGTGCTGGCGAGGTCCGGGAGAATCGCCCCACCAACCGTCGTTGGTGATGATGGCGATAAGGTTCGCGCCGTTGGCCACATGCGCTCCCACGTGGGCACCGAACACGGATTCGTAACAGATGGCGGGGGCGACACGCAGTGCATGGAGATCATCGCGCAGCACGCTCCGTTCCTCCTGGGTGCCCAATGATCCGCTCACACCACCAAGATCCACGCTCAACGTACCCAGCCTGCCGAGCACCGCCTCGAACGGCATCATTTCCACGCCGGCCACCAGCTTTGA
Organism: uncultured Chryseobacterium sp.; assembly: GCA_964559165.1. Classification (GTDB taxonomy): domain Bacteria; phylum Bacteroidota; class Bacteroidia; order Flavobacteriales_F; family PHOS-HE28; genus PHOS-HE28. Next base: position 22,644 of record CAZLGY010000026.1, on the reverse strand, counting down.
CTTGTTGTAACACACCGCCGCACCCTGTGAAGGCAGGAACAATGCAGCGTTGTAAGCCTCGTACCAGAGGTCCGTGCCATCGATCGGTCGCGCCGTATGTGGAAGATCATCGCCACCGCGGAAGAGCCGGGCGGAGGACATGCCGGTGAGCAACGCAACACCGGGATGCGCCTGCTGGAAGGCACGAAGCCGGAGCGCACTCTCAGCCTGTTCGATATCATTCTCCCAAAGGCCGTGCAGCTTCACAGGGTCCGTGCGCAGGTCGATGGTGGCGGACTCCTGCAATGCCGTCTCGGGCATCACCACCAGGGCGGTGTTGGACGTCATGGCCTGCTCCGCGAGGCGTAACATGCCGTCCAATTGCACAAGTGGTTCCACCCCACCGAACTTCTCGCTATACGGGTCGATGTTGGGCTGCACCACGACCACCTCCGCCGTTGGTGCATCGGAGCGGTAGGTGAAGTAGCGCACGTACGAGACCAGGAGCGGGCCGCCGAACAAGGCCGCCGCCAACAGTGCCCGGCGGGGGGCCGGCCTGACACCATCGTACATCGGCATCCGCAGGACATGATGCAGTGCAAGGTTCACCAGCCACACCCAGGCCGTACCGCCAAGCGCCCCGGTGACCTCATACCACTGCACCCATGCGGGTCGCGTGGCGAATACATTGCCCAGCGTGAACCAGGGCCACTTGAGGTCCCATTGGTGATGGAGATGCTCCCAAGCGATCCACGCCACCACCAGTGCTGCATACCCGGCGGAGCGACCCATGTGGCGGCGGACCGGTCGCATGAACCACCACGGCAGCAACATGAGCAGGCTGTTGACCAGCATGGGAGAGAGGCCGCTTACAAGGCGGGTGCCCAGAGGTTCGCTCACCAGGAAGAACCACCAACTGGTGGCGGCGTTCCAAAGCAGCACCGCCGCCAGCACATAGGGGAGGAAGGAGCGCCTGCTGCGCGAACCTTCGTGCAGCTCCAGCGCGTGCAACAGGGGCAGCCATGCCACGAATGCCAGCGGCGTGACGCCCCCGATGCCCGGCCAGGCCATTGCCCAGAGCACACCCGTCAGGGCGGCCCATCCGAGGACCCGCACGCGGGATGCTCCTGCTTCCACGGGGGCGAAGGTAGCTGGGTGCCCATCCACGGCGAACACGTCAAAGGAGGCCTGCCGTGCCTGCTCAGCGCAGGAGGTACATCTTACCGAAGCCCTTGGTGAAATAGGATGAGGCTCCGGTCTCCCGCAACTCGATGTCCTCACCGTTGAGCTGGGCGATCACCCGATAGAGGTACACCCCGCGCGCCAGGCGATCGCCGAACTGGTCGGTGCCATCCCATGCGAACTCTGTGATGTTCCTTCCCACGCGCAACGGGCCGAGCTCCGCGATGCCGATCTCGCGCACGACCCGGCCTGTAACGGTCATGATCTGGATCCTCATCTGGCTGGGGGGGTCCACGCCCGTTACCGTGAAGACGAACCGTGTGCTGGTGGTGAAGGGGTTCGGATAGTTGAGCACCTCTGTGATCGTGGACCGGTTGATGACCTCGAAATTGACCTTCAGTTCGTGGTCTCCCGAAGCATTGTTGCTGCGGTCCGTCGCCATCACGCTCAATTGGTACATGCCGTCCGCGGTGAAGGTGGGGCGGTACAGGATGCGCGCCACATTGTCCACGTTCGTGGCAGGCAGGAACTGCAGCTGCTCCACACCGGTGCCGGTGCGGAAGAAAACCCGCTCCAGTGCCCCCCCCGGACGTGCGACGTATACCCGGAACAGAGCCGTGTCGGAGGGCGCGTCGTGCAGCAACACCGTATTCTCGTCATCCAGGCGTATCTCGATCTCCGGCTTGGGTGAAACGATGTCCCCATCGAGGATGTGGGCACCGTCGAACGTGACGTCCAGGATGGGATTGATCGCATCCTGGCCCACTTCGAAACGCAATTGTGCGACGTTGTTGAAGCGGAACTGTTCGAGCTGGTCGTAGGCGCCGGTCAGCGTATCAATGGGGTTCGCTTCAAGCAGAAGGGTATTGGGACCACCGAGGCCCACCGTACTGAACCGGATGGTGTCCATCAGGATCGACCCTCCCGGCAAGGGGCCGTTGCGGCGGTAGTGGACAAGGCGTCGCACATTGTTGCGGTCCACCACCCAGGCACCCATGAGCAGGCTGTCCATATCGAACGGGCTCACATTATGGACGGCCACGGCCACCCGGGCCTCCTGCCCTTCGAACAGCTCCTGCTGCAATTGCAGGAAACCGCTCGGTGGGTCGATCGCACACTCCGGTACCGGGGCGCTCAGCAATTGCCATCGCTTCAGCAGTGCGGGATCGGGATCGCTGGCGTTATCCACATCGAAGAAATGACCCCGCAGCTTCAGGAAGGTGTGTTCGGCCGCGTCCACCAGCGTGGAGAGCGTCAGCGAATCCGCATCGGAGAGCACGTTGGCCAGCTCCACCTCGGTACCGTTCGATGTCGATCCACGCAGGATGATGCGGGTGCTGTCCCCTGCGTCGCGTGGCAGTTCATCCCAGTACAGCTTATCCCACGCGTACGCCGGACCCGCGACCGGGGTGGTGATGGTCCCCTGGTCTGCCGGGGTGTCCACCCAGACGGAGAGGGAGAGGAAGGCGGGATCGCCGGCAGGCCAGATGGCCGGTGCGATCGTATCCCGGAAGCTGCCCGGCACACCCTTGCGGTAATAAAAGATGTAAGCCACACTGTCCGTTAGCGCATCGAAATCCAGCCCGGGGTCGATGGTCTCGAGGTAGGGCATGAGCCCGGGAGCGTTCGCCTGCATGCCATCCTTGTCGAGGTAGAGCCATGTGTAGCACAGCACATGGTCCCCCGGCTGCACGGCGTTCTGCAGCATGTTCTGCATGCCGGCCAACTGGGTGGCATTATTGCTGAGGAAGGTGAAGAAGTATCGGACACGCGAACCGCACACCCCGTTCTGGTTGAGGTTGCCGAAGTTGTTCTGTGGGTTCTCACCCTGATAACGGGTACCCCAGGGTTCGAAAGTGCCGGGGTCCACCACGGCCACGTGCCAGCCGGGTGCGTTGCCACATCCGTTGTAGTCCTGCGGCAACAGGTCGATGGACCACTCCGTGTAGGGGCTGTACACGCTGTCGTGGACCTGCACGCGCAGGTTGCGCTGACCTTGGAAGAAATCAAAGTCACGACCCGGCACGTCATGTATGATGTTCGAATAGGTGTTCTTCTTGAACTGCAGGTGGTGTGCCTGGCCCCACCCGTGGCGGCCTTCGAGGAACTGGAAGGACCGTTCGTACCAGTTGTAGGCGCCATTGCCAGCGCTATCGATGCTGCACCGCCAATAGAAGACCGTGCTGTCCTGGGCAGCGTTGATGCTGAAGATGTTCGTGGGTGTCCAGGAGACCACACCGCCCGGGGCGGTGATGACCTGCGACTCCATCAATGGACTGTTGAAGAGGTCGGTGGTGTCGATCTGGAAGACGTAATTGCGCGCTGCGGCGAAGGGGTCTCCGGTACTGGCGCGAAGGGTCTGTACCGGCTCCGGTACAATGGCGAAGTCGTATGGATGGATGGGGATGAGGTCGCCGGAGGAGATGAACAGCGCGGTGGACGTGCTGTTGTTGATGGTGTTGTCCAGTTCGTCAACTTCGTCGGGATCGAGGTCCACCGCGAACACCAACGCGTTCACACCCTGCCCACCCGAATTGCCCCTGACGGGCATGCGGAAATAGGCCGTATCACGCAGGTACACGTCAGCCACTGTGGTGGCATACTCTTCGGGAACATCCAGCCCCGGGTTCGTGCGCACCATGGTCACCCGAAGCGGTGCATTGACCGCCTTTGCGATGTTGGTGACCACCACCTTGACGGTGACCGAGTCCATGTCAGCGGAGACGACTTCCGGGGAGAAGAAGATCTTGTCCTGTTGCAGGGTGTAATCCGGCTTGTCGTAGGAGTTGAGGACAATGGTGGGATCGCCTTGCAGCGTGAACGTATGGGCCGTATGCAGGGTGTTGATGTTGGAGCTCGCGTTGAGCGTCTCAAAAATGGCGTGCTTCATATGCTCGCCGATACTGCCCGCATGGTTCACCTGGGAGAAGCTCCGATAGAACGCACGGGAGTAATCGAGCAGGTAGGATGCCAGCGCCACCTCGGTGCTTGCCAGAAATCCGATGGGACCCGTTGCAGGTGCCAGGACCCACTGCTCCCCTTTACTGAAGCGGTTGTTCTGGTGGATGTTGCCGATGTAGCAAGAGTTGCCGATGACCAGCGGATGCTTGCCGTTCCACTGGTAATTGATGGGCTCGTCGATGGTGATATCGAAGCTGGAGGCATAAGCGTGCGCCAGGAACGTCATGAGCGTGACGCCCTCTTCGATCAACGTGCGCACGGAATCGGCCGATGCGTTGGCGAATGTCTGTGCGGTATTCTTGGTGAAAGTGGACACCTCGCCGCCGAACGATGTATCCACAGCGATGGCCTTGAGCTGGTCCAGGTAGGTGGTGAACGTCTGTGGTTCGCCAGGTTGAAGGCCTCCTGCAAAATGGAGGATGTTCTTCATCCATTCACCCGGAACCTGCGATTCCAAGGCCTGCACCTTCAGGCGATAGGCGTCAACCTCGTCGGGGGTGTACACACTGAGGCGCCCGACCGGGATCTCCATGGTACGTGCGTCGAACCGCAGCCCGATGGTGTAGCACACATCGGAGGCAGGGTGCCCGTACGTGGGGACAAGGCAGGTTGAATAAGCCCCCTCGGTATTGGGTCTGATGCCTGTGACCAGGGCGCTCACACGGACGTTCTGAACGGACTTTCCGACCAGGAGCAAACCCTTGGGTGAGCTGCTCCAAACGTTGATCAGGTACCGGCACCAGCGGCGGATGGACAAGGGGTGCTTGGGTACACCGCCGCCGAACTGGTCATACAGCTGGTCCACATCCACCAGGACGGTATTGTAGGGATTGCGGACCGAAGACCCGCGGTAGCTGGCGTAGCTCTGTGCAGCCTGCATCAGGGAACCGTGTGCCACCATGAGCATCGCATCAGGCACCTCATTGCTGCCGAAGTCCGTGAAGAGCCCATTGTCTCCGACAGGTGTCAACGATGGCACAGGAACAACGCTGTCAAGTGCGAATATGAACGCTTCGGTGATGGCGGAGTCCGGATCGGCTTTCAGCACGGCCTTCCAACGGGTACCGGAGGGGGTGCCCAGGACCCTGCGGATGGTATCCCCGAAAGAGTAGAAGACCGGTGTGCCGTCCCAGTTGCTGATCTCTACGTGCAGCAATCCATCCCCATCGGCATCGGGTATTCCCATGGATTGCTGCCCCTCCCCGTTGAGGTTCCACAGCTTGGCGTACCGGATCCAGGCGCTGGCCGGGGTCTGCTGGTCCAGGTACCCTGGATCGATGGAGCCGATCTGGCCGGGCGCGTCAAGGTCATGCATCACCCTGAATCGCAGTGCTGTATTGCCCCCGACAAGGGCCTGAGGCATCTCAAAGGACGCACGGATGACCTTCTGGCCGTTGTAAATGGTATCCTTGCCCACCAGGCCAGGGGCGGTACCTGCCACGAATTTGACATGGTGCTCCGGCGTGGACCCGTAGAGGTCGTTCACGCCCACCACAACGCCTCCGATCGTGGCGTTCGGCGCGTCGGCGCCATTGTATTTGCGGGGAGTGGCCAGTGCGATCTGGCGGTCAACGGAATCGGCCGAGGCGCTCGCGATGTTGAGGTCGAACCAGCCCTCACCCTCCACATACATGCCGCTCGTGGCAGCGTAGGGACCGGCTGGACCCAGATAATACTTGCCCTGCCTGCCGGCGCCTACGCTCCGCCAATACCACGGTACGATCGGCAGGGTGCCATGCGGGATGGTGGCCTGCTGGAGGATGTGCGCTCGCTCAACGCCGTCATCCCCGTCCCAGGTCAGGTAGTAGCGGATCGTGTCGTTGAAGAAACTGTAATGCGGATTCGCCAGCAGATCGGGAGATGGATACAACTGCGCATCAAGCCACGCATCGTTGCCCTCCACCTTGAACTCGATGAAATCCCCCTCATCGAAACTGCCATCCGCTTCGCCGGAAACAAATATGGGAACGATGCGCTCGCGACTGAAGAGCATCAGGTGCCGGGGATCTACCGAGGAAACCGGGAAGCCGGAAGCCTGCAGGACGGCCCGATCGATCCGCCGCATCCCCTCGCTCGCAACATCAAAGCGCCAGTAGCGGCGGTCATATTCGATCCACTCGTTACCGAACGGCAACTGCGCCTTGGCGGTCCAGGCGCACAGCAGCAGCACGACGGCGAGGTGCAGTTGTCGTTTCATGTGCCTGTCCGCTTGTTGATCTCGAACCTCACGGAGAAGATGTTGGAGTACAGTGCAACGCTGTTGTCACCGATGTCCGTGAGCGCATAATCGATGGAGAACCGCTTGATCTTCAATCCGAGACCGATATTGGGCTGCACCGAAAGCGATCGGTCATCGCTGATATCCGTCACATACTGCAAGTTGCTCAAACCCGTACGCACATAGCAGATACGAGCGTAGCCGAGCTCCATCCCGACCCGGGGATCGGCGCTCCAGGTACCGGTCCTTAGCAAGGTGTTCCTGCGGCCATCGAAGGTGCTCTCCAATTCCACTGCGGTGATGAGGTCGAACTTCTCGCCGAACTTGAACTGGCGGGCGGCCCCAAGCATCAGCCGCGGCAGGGTCACCTCCACGCTGTTCACCGGTATCTCGTTGCCGGTCTGTGCGAAGACGTCGATGACCCGCTGGTCCAGGGTGTAGCTCCACGCATTGAAGGTCCCCGTGACATCCCGTGCCACGGCGGAGAAACGCCAGTTATCACGCTCGTACTGAGCGCCCGCATCCAGACCGAAGCCCCACGCCTTGCCGAACTCGCCCACACGGCGGTAGATGACCTTGGCACTGCCTCCGAGGCGAAGGCCTGGCACGCTGAGCTTACGGGCGTAGCTGACGATGAACGCATGGTCCGCGCTGCTGAAGGTGGTGATACGGTCGTAATCGATGTTGCCGGAAGGGTCGATGAGTTCGATGGTGTTGGGAATATTGTCGATCCCGAAACGGAGAAAGGTGAACCCGATGGCGCTCTTCTCATCGATCGGCTTGGCCAGACCGATATGGTCGTACTTGGCGATACCTGCGAAGTACTCACTATGCATGGCGCCCACCTGCAGGTCGCCCTCCACACCGAGCAGGCCTGCGGGGTTCCAATAACCACTGTTCACATCATTCACCACGGCTGTGAACGCATTGCCCATACCCAATGCCCGTGCACCCACACCGATGGCCAGGAACTCGTTGGAATACTTGGGCGCATCCTGTGCCGCGGCGGGGACGAGGAGGAACGCTGCAACAAGCAAGGATGCTACAGCACGCAGGGGAGAGGTCTTCATGAACGTGTGGATGGGACGATCCATCTCTAACTCCGGGTGGTGCTCCATATTGCCCCTAAATTAACCAACTTCGGCCCCGATGGCACGCTTCCCACGCCTCCCGGACCTATTGACGACCGCGAACCTATGCTGTGGGGTGACCGCCATCCTGATGGCCGCCCAAGGTAACCTAACGATCGCATGTTGGCTGGTGTTCGCCGGGGCGCTGTTCGATGTGTTGGACGGGCTGGCGGCCAGGGCACTGGGGGGGGGCTCGCCGCTGGGCGCCCAGCTGGACAGCCTGGCGGATATGGTGAGCTTTGGGGTGGCGCCGGCGTTCGTGGTCTTTTCTGCAGCCGGTCGGGCGAACGGCACCATGTTCGACCCTGACATGGTCGAACCCTTGGGTCTGAACTACCCCAAAGCGGACATCGCGATCAAAGCAGCAGCGCTCATACTTGTGGTGGCTTCGTGCTGGCGCTTGGCCAAGTTCAACCTGGACACCCGCCAGACCAGTGGCTTCCTTGGTTTGCCCACTCCCGCCAACGGCCTTTTCTGGGTTTCGGTGGTGCTTGGCTCCACCGGCGTGGCCGTGCATCCAGGCGTGGGCAATACGCAGCTCGTCGATGCCACCCGCAGCCTGTTGGGTGATCCCTACCTGCTGTTGAGCGTTTCTCTGTTGCTCGCTGCTCTCATGCTCTCCGAACTCCCCCTCCCCTCCTTGAAATTCAAGCACTTCCGGTGGCCCGGCAACCAGGTCATCTTCCTGCTGGGGGGTATCGGGACGGTGCTGGTGGTGCTGTATGGCATTCCGGCCGTACCGCTGATCATGGTCCTGTACATCCTGAGCCCGTTGTGGGGGCGGCTGTTCAAAACACAAGACCCCGATCCCAAGCAGCACGGATCAAGTAAGGCCTGACCGGAGTTACTTGGAACTTTGGACTTCTGTCTTGTGACTTGTGTCCTCGCCTGCATTCCTTTGCACCTTCAATCCTGCCAACTCCATGAAGACCTTCCGCGCCTCCATCGATGTGATGCCCCACGACAACCTGCTGGACCCCCAGGGAAAGGCAGTTTCAGGCGCCATGGGCAACCTGGGCCTGCCGGAGATCACCGGCGTGCGCATCGGCAAGCACATCACCCTGCACGTGGAGGCAACCGACAAAAAGACCGCCGAGGGCAAGGTGGAGGAGGCCTGCAAGAAGTTGCTGGCCAACCAGGTGATGGAGAAGTACAGCTTCTCGGTGGAGGAGGCCTGACGAAGCACCAAGGGTCAAGGCCAAAGGCTCAAGCCTGAATGGCAGGTCGAGCCCGATCACGAGGCACTACCATAGCCACCGCCCTTCCTCTTCTTGTTGGAGATGATCTTCCCGGTGATCTTCACCAGTTCACCGCATTCCTACGTAAGCCAGACCAGATCGCCATCGGTCTCCGGCATAAGACCTGACAGCAACTGGAGCCGCAAATTGACGTTGGACTCTTTCAACTCCTTGAGCGCTATGCCGCACTTGTGAGATGAAGTCCTTGTCCGATCCTGCCCCCTGGGCTTCAACGTAGTGCATCGCAGGTGATCCGCCACTGCGCAAAAGCTGCCCAGCATAGTAGCGTCCGGCCAGTGAGTTAGGCATGCGGTCAACATAAACGACGATCCGAGCGGCGAATACCGTGAGCCGTTCCTCAAGGTCATAGACGCGTTCCTGCATTTCCGAAAGTTCTATGCACCTTCCTGGTCCGGTCCTTTGAGCTTTGGCCTTGGAGCTTGTTCCTTGGTGCTTTCCATCACACCTTACGCCGCAGGACGAAGTTGCGCCCCAGGTACTTTTCCCGCACCTCGGCGTCGTTGGCAAGGTCCTCTGCGGTACCCTGCTTGAGGATGCGTCCCTCATACAGGAGGTAGGCGCGGTCCGTGATGCTCAGCGTTTCCTGCACATTGTGATCGGTGATCAGGATGCCGATGTTCTTCTCTTTCAACCTGGCTACGATGCCTTGGATGTCCTCCACGGCGATGGGGTCCACCCCGGCGAATGGCTCATCGAGGAGGATGAACCGCGGTTCGTTGGCAAGGGCCCGGGCGATCTCGGTCCTTCTGCGTTCGCCCCCGCTGAGCACATCGCCCATGTTACTGCGCACATGCTGCAGGCTGAACTCGTCCAGCAGCTCCTCCAGCTTGCGCGCCTGTTCGGCCTTGCTCTTCCCGGTCATCTCCAGGATCGCCCGGATGTTGTCCTCCACGCTCAGCTTGCGGAATACACTGGCCTCCTGGGGAAGGTAGCCGATCCCGCGTTTGGCCCTGCGGTACATGGCCAGGTCGGTGATGTCGGTATCGTCCAGGTAGATATGGCCCTCGTTCGGCTTGATGAGGCCCACGATCATGTAGAAGCTGGTGGTCTTGCCGGCACCATTGGGGCCGAGCAATCCAACGATCTCACCTTCGCGCACCTCCACGCTCACCCCGTTCACCACGGTGCGGCGCTTGTATCGCTTGAAGATGTTATCGGCCCTCAGCATGTGGGTTGCGTCCGCGAAGTAAGGGCATTGCGCGTACCCCCGGGCAAGGGATCTCCGGAGCAAAGGTCCGCCGGGCGCCTGCACATGATCAGAAGTTGACGAACAACTTGGCCCGAAGAGCGAACGGTGCGGTGTTGGCGTGGTCATTGTAGCGCAGGCGCCAGATGACATCAAAGCGCAACACCTTCAGGATGTTCTCCACACCCGCGCTCACCTCCATGTAAGGTCCATTGTACAAGGAGTACATGCCGGGAAGCAGCAACATCTCCTGCAGATGCCTGCCATCCAGATCACCGGCCACAGCCTTGAAGCCCGCCACTTCCCTCCACTTCAGCCGGCGCATCAAGGGGATCCGGTTCAGGAAGAGGCCCTCGAAGTGGTGCTCTGCAAGCAGTTGCACGTAGCGATCACTGATGAACTCGAAGAAGTTCATGGTATTGAACGCCGCATCATCCAGGTAGAAGGTCTCGTTACCGCTATGGATCACCAACAATGGATAAGGCAGCGTACCGAAGACCTGCCCGCCCTCCACCAGGGTGCGTGTCCAGCCTGCAGCGCCAAGTTGCCAGCGGCGGTAGATGCGTCCCACCACCTTGGTGTATTCATGATCGCTCTGGAGCAGCCCGGGGACACCATAGGCCAGATGGAGCTCAAGCGTGGGGAACTTGTTGAAACCCACCGCCACCCGATCGAACTCCCCGCTGACGTATTTCTCGCGGTAGGCGAACCGGGTGTTCAAGCTCACCTCTGCGGTGCGGATGCTGCCCACGTTCTCCAGTTGAACATCCCTGTCATCGATCGCCGCCTTGATGTAGCGAAGGTCTCCAAGGGGCTGCAGGGTACGGTAGCGGAACATCACCTCGTTGGTAAATCCGCTGAACCACTCGCGCTCAAGGCTGGCCTTCCACTCTTCCACATCGGTGAGCTTCGTATTGGGGTTGCGCCTGAAGACGCTGCCCAGCAGGTTGTCGTTCCGGAAAGCTGTGATGCTCTGGCCAAGCTGCTCCACGTCATGCTTGTACGACGCACGGTAAAGGAGGCGTGGCTCCTTGCTGATGAAGCCGCGTGTGGCCAGCCCGAACTTGAACCGTTCATCCTCAAGCCCGACCGCCGTATAGCCCTCGAACTCCACCCAGGTACTGAACGCGTTGCTGGTGCGGCCTCCCAAGCGCAACCGCATACCCTCCACAGGATTGTAGCTCAACGTGGTGAAATAGGGCCCGAACTCGAACTTGCCGCGCTCATAGTAACCGGTAACGATGGTGCTCACGATGTCCACGTAAGTGCGGAAGCGCGGTATCGTCTTCATCGTGTCCACCATATGGTAGATCTTCAGCTCCTTCTCGGTGAGCTGCACGTGTCGGTTGCTGTCCCAATAATCGGCACCCAGGCTAAGCGGGTCGATCTCCACCACCACCTCGTCCACACCCTCGTAGAACGTGGGGTGCTTGGGCTGGTTGATGATGAATCCGCGATAACTGGCCGACCGTCGGCCGTAAAAACCCTGTACCGCGTTCCTGTTCTCCTTGCCGGTGTCGCGGATCACGTTCAGGTCCACCACGAGGTCATCCTGGGTCAGCATCCACACCTCGTCCGCCACCGGATCGTAACGCTGTTTCACACGGAAACCCTGAACGAAATTAAGGTTCGCACCTTCAGCGATACCAGCCTCAATGCTGTGCACCGCGTAGGTGGTGTCGTTGATCCACATCTCACCACTGAAGGCAAGCTCCTGGGGGCGCTTGGGCTTGAATTCGAGCTTGTAGCACCAATGCCCGTTCACATAGTTGCTATCGGTGAGGAAATACTCGTAAAAAGCCTTTCCACCGTCAGCGATCGGGCTGATGAAGTTCTTGCCGAATAGAACGAGGTAGTTGTCGTAGATATTCACGTTCTGGTACATGTCCCCCATGAACTGGCTCACGCTTTCATTCTCGATGCCGCTCACCTTGGTGCCGCGGATGTACTCCCGCCGCGCGCGGGGCTTTTGTCGGTAATACACATCGCTGATGCTCTCGGTTATGAAGATGGGCAGGTAGGGCTTGGCATCGGTGCTGTCGATGTTGTCGAAGATGAAAGCGAAGGGTTGGAAGAGCTTCCGCTCGGTGAACTCCTCGGTGATGTTGTTGAGGTCGAACTCGATCTTGTTGTAGGCGTCGTACTGGTACGCCTCCAGCTTCTCGCGATTGTTCACCGGCTTGTGCTGCACCACACGCCGCAGGATGGTGAAGGCCGGGTTCTCCTCGCTGGGTTTGATCACCACTTCAGCGAGTTGCACCTTGCTGGGGTCCAATGCGATGTCGATCACCTGGTCACGATCGCGCTTCACGGGCAGGGTCCTGGGAAGGTATCCCACATAGGAGACCCGGATCGAGTCCGTCGCGTAGTAGGTATCAAAGGCATACCGGCCATCGATGTCCGTGATGGTTCCGATGCGGCTGTCCACGAAGGCGATGTTCACGAAGGGCAGCGTCTCTCCCGTGACCGCATCACTGACCACGCCCGAGATGCGGGTGGTCTGGGCCGATGCAGGCATCAGGCCGGCTAGTACGAGGATGCAGGACCAGAACGCTGTGGTGGGATGCACCTTCATCACCTTGCGGATACTGGGTTCCCGCGTTGCAGGCTGCGCTCACGTGAACGCAGGGCCCTGGCCGCCAGCAGGATGCTGAGCTCATAAAGCAGCATCAACGGGCCCGAGACGATGAGCTGGCTGACCACATCGGGAGGCGTAAGGATGGCGGCGACCACCAGGATGATGACGAAGGCGTGCTTCCTGTAGGTGCGGAGGAACTCAGGACCCACCACGCCTGCCCGTGCCAGGAACAGCACGACCAGGGGCAGTTGGAAGACAACGCCCGTCCACAGGGTCACGCTGGTCACCATGGAAACATAGCTGTCCAACGCAACGGCGTTCTGCACACTGCCGCTCACCTGGTACGCACCGAAGAACTGGATGCTGAGGGGTGCCAGCAGGAAATAGCCGAAGGCCACACCAGAAGCGAACAGAAGGGTTGCGAACAGGGCCGTTCCACGCAGCGCGGCCCGCTCTGCAACATGCAGCCCGGGACTGATGAATCGCCATAGCTCCCACATCACATATGGGAATGCGATGATGAGCCCGGCCACGAAGGAAACCACGAGATGGGTGAAGAACTGGCCGCTCATACTGATGTTCTGGAGCGAAAAGTCCAATTCACCAACGCACAGGGCTTCGCCCATGCCGATGGTGTGGCCCAGGGAACAGAAGGCGCGATAAGTGATGAAGGAGGGATGCTTGGGGGCCAGTATCACGTGATCGAACACGAGATCCTTGGCGATGAAGGCCCCCACCATGGCAATGATGATGGCGATGGCAGCCCTCACAAGGGTCCACCGGAGCTCCTCAAGATGCTCCAGGAAGGTCATCTCCTGTTGGGAACGTTCCACCTGCGGCGTGTCGCTGGCCTCAAAGATATCGGAGCGGGAAGGGCGCCGTACCGCGCCCGTATGCCATTTATCAACGGAACCGGCCGATCCAGCAGGAACCGGAGAACCTTCGTACGCAAGATGCCGTATCGGTGGTCCGTTGCAACGCATTATCTTTAAGCGTTGAAAGAGCAACCCCTCCCCGGTATTGTACGGACCGCTATGACCCACGTCGACCTCACGCCTCGCGAAGCCCTCCAGCAGTTCTTTGGATTCAGCAAGTTCAAGGGTGAACAGGAAGCCATCATCCAGAGCGTGCTCGATGGCGAGAACACCTTTGTGATCATGCCCACCGGGGGCGGAAAGAGCCTTTGCTACCAGCTTCCCGCACTGATGATGGACGGCACCGCCATCGTGGTGAGCCCGCTGATCGCCCTGATGAAGAACCAGGTGGATGCCTTGCGCGGGTTCAGCGATGAGGATGGTGTGGCCCACTTCCTGAACAGCTCCCTCACGCGGAACGAGGCCCTCAAGGTGCGGCGTGACATCATCGAGGGACGGACCAAGATCCTGTACGTGGCGCCGGAGTCACTTACCAAGAAGGAGAACGTGGAGTTCCTTTCGGACATCCGGATCAGCTTCTTCGCCATCGATGAGGCGCACTGCATCAGCGAATGGGGGCACGATTTCCGTCCGGAATACCGCCGCCTGCGCACCATCTTCGACGAGATCAAGCGGGTGCCGGTGATCGCCCTCACGGCCACCGCGACCGAAAAAGTGCAGGAGGATATCCTCAAGAACCTGGACATCCCGCACGCCAAGGTGTACAAGGCCAGTTTCAACAGGCCGAACCTGTATTACGAGATCCGGCCCAAGAAGGATGTCCAGCGCGAGATCATCCGGTACATCAAGCAGCACGAAGGACGCAGCGGCATCATCTACTGCATCAGCCGCAAGAAGGTGGAGGAGACGGCGGAGATGCTCAACGTCAACGGCATCAAGGCGCTCCCCTACCATGCCGGCATGGATGCCGGCCAACGCGCCAGCCACCAGGACCAGTTCCTGATGGAACAGGTGGACGTGATCGTGGCGACCATCGCGTTCGGCATGGGCATCGACAAGCCCGATGTGCGGTTCGTCATCCACCACGACATCCCCAAGAGCCTGGAGAGCTATTACCAGGAGACCGGTCGCGCGGGTCGCGATGGCGGTGAGGGCCGATGCGTGGCGTTTTACAGCTATAAGGACATCGAAAAGCTCGAGAAGTTCCTGCAAGGCAAGCCGGTGGCCGAACAGGAGATCGGCAAGCAGTTGCTGGCCGATACCGTGAGCTTCGCCGAGACCAGCATGTGCCGCCGGAAATTCCTGCTCCACTACTTCGGTGAGGAGTTCGATGCCGCCAACTGCAACAAGGGGTGCGACAATTGCGCCAACCCCAAGGAGCAGTTCGAAGGCAAAGAGGACCTTGAGCTTGTGCTGCGTGGTGTGAAGGAAAGCAAGGAGCGCCACCGCGCCAAGTTCATCTGCGACCTGCTCACCGGCACGGAGACCAGTGAGATCAAGAACTACAAGGGTGACAAGTTGAAGATCTACGGTGAAGGCTCCGACAAGGACAGCCACCACTGGATGGCCGTGATCCGCCAGGCCAATGTGGGGGGGTTCCTGCACAAGGACATCGAAACCTACGGCAACCTGAGCCTCACCGAAGAAGGAAGGAAATTCCTGGCCAAGCCGGTCCCGATCAAGTTCGTAAGGGAACGTGACTACAGCGACTTCGAGGGGGGAGGTGAGGATGAGCCCATCGTGCGCGCCGGTGCTGCGGCGGACGAGAAGTTGATGGCCATGCTGAAGGACCTGCGCCGCAGCCAGGCCCAGAAACTGAAGCTGCAACCATGGGTGCTCTTCGGTGACCCGTCATTGGAGGAGATGACCATGCGTTATCCCATCACCATCGACGAACTCACCCAGGTGAGCGGCGTGGGGCCGGGCAAGGCGCAGAAGTTCGGCAAGCCCTTCGTGGAGCTCATCGCCCGCTATGTGGACGAGAACGACATTGAACGTGCAGAGGAGGTGGTGGTCCGAAGCGTGGCCAACAAAAGCACCCACAAGGTCCACATCATCCAGAACATCGATAAGCGACTGCCGCTCGAGGCCATCGCCAAAGCCCGCAACCTTACGATGGATGCGCTGTTGACCGAACTGGAGAGCATCGTTCAGAGCGGCACCAGACTTGACATCAATTACCATCTGAACGACGTGCTTGAGGTCGACGTGTTGGATGAGGTCATGGACTATTTCCGAGATGCCGACACCGATGACATCGAGACCGCCTTCAACGAATTCGACGGCGATTACAGCGAAGAGGAGTTGCGCATGGTGCGCCTGAAATTCATGAGCGAGGTGGCGAACTGATGCGCGCGATGGTGCGAGGGGGTGAACGACCGATCCGATACCAAGCCCCGTACTCCTTCACCCTGGTGCGTACACACTCTCCGCATGAGCCCGAACGAACTCACCCTCGTCGCCAAGCACGTGATGAAGCTGCTCGTGGAGCGGCGCTTCAGGGAATTGGAGGAGGCCACCGGTGGCACACGCCTTGGGGCCGATGACATGGAGGCCGCTGTCGATGATGTGGGCAGCGTGCTCGTGATGCCCCCGGAGAACGTGTGGAGGGACCTGCGCATCGCACCGGTAAAGAACTGGCCCGGGGCCTTCAACCTGCGGCTTGAGCTGTGGACGGCACGAGGCCGGACCTCCAATACCATCGAGCTCACCGTTCACACGAAGAACGGGAGGCCGGTGATCGAGGTGGACGACATCATCGTGGGATAAGGGGCCGGTCAGCCACCTCGCTCAGGGCACCGCACGCCATCATCGAAGCACCGAGCACCATCGCCTCCTCATCGATGTCGAAGGCAGCGGTGTGCAGCCCGCTCTGTGTGCCCTCCTTGGCCGGGTTGCCGGTCCCCAGTCGGAAGAAGCAACCGGGCATCACATGGGTGTAGTAAGCGAAGTCCTCGGCACCCATGCGGATGTCCATGTCAACCACCTTGTCCGGGCCCACCAGCTCCACAGCCATGGCACGCATCCGGGCGGTGAGCGCGGGATCGTTCTTGACCACCGGCGAACCCTTCACGATGCGCACGTCCACCGATGCGTCGAACTCTGCCGCCACCCGGGCGCACACCGTTGGGAGCAATGCGTGCAGGTCTGAGCGCAACTGCTCGTTGAAGGTGCGCAAGGTGCCATCCATGGTCACCGCGGCTGGAACGATGTTGGTGGCCCCGTTGCCGATGAACCTGCCGAAACTGATCACCATGGGTTCGCCGGCAGGCACTATGCCATGGGCCTCCTCATAGATCACGGGCAACAGTCGTGCCGCCACCAGGATCGGATCGACCAGGCGATGGCGCACCGATGCATGCCCTCCCCTCCCTGTCACGGTGATGTAGAGCTCATCAGCCGCTGCCATGAAGGGACCCGGGCGGAAGCCGAGCCTGCCAACGGCCAGTTCGGGTGTGACATGCTGGCCCAGGATGCCCGATGGCTTCGGATCGTTGAACACGCCCTCCTTCACCAGCAGCGAGGCGCCACCCGGCTCCTTCTCCTCGCCGGGTTGGAAGACCAGCATCACCTCACCGCTCCACTCCTTCCGAAGGCGATGCAGAGCGATGCCTGCGCCAAGCACCATCGCTGTGTGCGCATCGTGACCACAGGCGTGCATCACACCGGGAACATTGCTGCAGTAGTCGGGCTTCCCAACCTCCTGGATGGGAAGCGCATCGAGGTCGGCACGTATGGCGAAGCACCGGTCGGAGGGTGCAGCCTCACCCCTGACAAGGGCGATGATACCGGTTCCGGGCGACAACGGGTCGAGACGGCCCACATTGGTGCGCGTTGCGATGCCTTGAGCGCGCAGTTCCCTATCCACGAATGCGGCCGTGGCATGCTCCTGGAACGAGAGCTCGGGATGGCGGTGCAGGTGGCGGCGCCATTCCACCATGTGCTGCTGGAGCGAGTCGACCTCGGATCGGATGCGGTGGATCACTTGGATAGGAGCAATTTCAGGGCGGCGGCGAGCATCACCACGCCAAAGATCTTCCTGAGATGATCGGCGGGGAGGCTGAGCGCCCATTTACCGCCGAAGGAACCACCGATCACAAAGGCGGCTGCGACCACGCCAACCACCTTCGGGTCGATGTACCCGGCCTTGTAGTAGTCGCGCGCTGCGAGGAACACTACGGGCAACATGAGCACCGCAAGGCTGGTACCCTGCGCCTGGTGCTGCGAATAGCCGAGCAGCCATATCATCGCCGGCACCATCACCAAACCTCCACCGATGCCCACCAGACCGCTCAGCAGGCCCGCAGCCAGGCCGATGCACAACAACCAAAGGACCTGCTGTGCGTCCATGGATCAGATGTCCAGGCTGAGGGAGAAATGGAAGACACGCGGCAGGACGACGCCGTCATCGATGCCCCAGGCCCAGTCAGCGCGCACGAAGTAGCCAAGCAGCCGTGTGCGCAGGCCGAACCCATAGCTGGCGACGATGGGCTCCCGCTGGCTGTCAATGGTGATGCGAAGCGGATTGCGCGACACCACCACCTGGTTGAAGGTATTGTCCTCGGAGTACGGGTCCGGACCGGTCCAGGCCGCACCCACATCACCGAAGGTGGTCACCTGAAGATGGTTCAGCAGGTCCGAACGGATGGGACGGTTCACGAAGTAGCGCACAATGGGCACCCGCAACTCGGTGTTCACCACACCGAAGCTGGAGCCGTTGCGCGCATTGTAGAAGAACCCCCGCATCGGCACCGACATGGTCTGGAAGAAATAATTCTGCGACAGGTCTATCGGGATGCTGTTATCCACCTTCGCGAACAGCCAGTTGTCCACACCTCCAAGGAAATGGATGATCTTGCGGGTGCCCATGCTATGGGCACCCGCCAGGCGGCTCACCCAGATCAGGTCGCGGTGCACCTTCAGCGAGTGTCGGAGGTCCAGGCCCACCACCTGCATATCCCCCTTCTCCGTTGGATGCTGGTAGTATTCGCCAAAGACCTTCAATTTCCAACCCGTCCACAGATTGAGGCCGCGCGGCATGGAACTGTCATAGACATACTCGAGTTTTCCGCCGAAGAGCTGGTCGAAGCTGTTGGGGACCCGCAGGCTGATGGGGTCGATGCTCTGCCTTACGTACCGGTCATTGCGATACATCACGGAGGCGCGGACGCTTGCAAGTTCGCTGAACGGCCAACTGACCTGGTAGCGGACGTTGTGTGTGACCGCTTTCACCACGCCCAGCTGGTCCACGCTCTGGAACGCCTGGCGCTGGAAGGAAACGCGCTTATCCAGCCGTCCTTTCAGGTCCTCATACGCGATGAGGTAGTCGTTGTTGTTGAGGTCAAGCGCCAGTCGGAAACCGCCCAGGATGCGGTGATCCTCGAACAGGTCCGATGCACCGAGCCGGGTAAGGCCGCTCAATCCCGGGTTCAGGCTGGCCGCGCCCGCAAATGGTTGGTAGAACTGGTTGCTGAAGCTGTTGTCCACCTGGGTGACCACTTGGTCCACCGTGAAGTTCAGGTTGTAGTTGCGCTGCTCCGGATAGACGAAGGGCTTGTCGGCCAGCGTATCGGGCGCCACCACTGGTGCCGGGCGCGCGTTGGGGCGTGGTCGTGCCGGTGCGGTGCCGTTGAGCTCGTCGAGGAACACATAGTTGCGGATATCCACCGCATCAGCAGCGGCGGTCCGTTCCTCCGGAGGGGCCACCTTCACCACCTGAGCGGATCCTTGGCCCGCGGCCCGGTCCTGGCCTTGCAGACCATCGCCCGATGGGCGGTCTCCACGGTCGGTCCGGGCCGCCTCATACACATTGCACAGCCTGAATTCATAGCGCCCGTTCACCCGCTGCAACTGTGTAAAACGCCCCTTTCCCACGTTCACATGGTGCTCCAGGATGGACCGACGCAGATCGGTGGAGCGCTCCTCCACGGTGAAATAGCGGTAATGGACAGTGGTGTCGATGTGGCTCACGGTGCTGTCATAGCGGACAAGGAATCGGTTGACCAGTCCGTCCGCATCACTGAGATAGGTGTAGTGAACGCTGTCGTACCTCGAAGGCTGCAACTCGTTCACGCCGGGCGTATCCGTAAGACGTGTAAGGATCGGTGAGCGGCCCACCACATCCAACAGGAATACATCCTTGGCACCGTTCACCAACCCCACCTCCGTGGTTGTGCGCAGGGTGTCTCCAGGTCTGTCGCTGCTGAAGATGACACGACGGTCGCCATCCACAAAACGTGCGTCGAGGTCGTCGTATCGATCGTCCGTCAATTGCTCCTGGCGATTGCCGATCACATAATACAGGTACAGGTCAGTGCGCCCTTCACGCACGGCGCTCAGAACCATGGTGCGGCCATCGGCCGAATAGTCCATGGAGAGGATCTTCTCCAATTGCAGCACCTCACGCTCCGAGGTTGTTCCATCGTCCAGCGAATAGGTCCGCAGCAGCAGCCTGCCTTTGCGTTCCACCGCATAGCTCAGTGCCCGGCCGCTGGGATGCCACGCCAGCACCGGGTAACTGCGGTCCACGATGCGGTCCAGCTTCTTCTCGCCCTTCACGATGCGACGCAATTTGCGCGTGGCGGTGCCGTACACCCAGACCTTGTACTGGCCGAGCTCATTGCTCACCCATGCCAGATGTCCGCCATCGGGGCTCTCCTTGAACTGGTCGTAAGTACGTGTGCGCTTCGTCCTGATCGGCAGCGGTTCCTGTGGCATCACTTGCAACACACGGTCCTCCTCCAGGTAACGGCTGCGATAGAACTGATAACACTCCTGCGACAGGGTCTTGAGCGAAACCCCGAGCACATAGAGGAAGCCGCTCTCCGGATTGCGGCTCACACGTGTCATGTACAGGATGTTCGGGATCACACCCGGTCCATATACATCGGCCACGTACTTCCAGATGGCATGACCCATGGCCCGGGCATCCTCGCCCTCCAACCGGTTCAGCTTCGCAAAGCGGCCGCTCAGGATCCCGTCACGCACCCGGTCGTTCAGGGCAGCGTCCCATGGCCGTGAGTGATAGGAGATGATGCCGTCCGTGAACCATGTTGGCAGGCTCATGAAGGTGGAGCTCTTGAGCATGTCGCGCCAATTGCCGCCGAACATCATCTGGTCGATGATCACATGTGCGATGCCGGAACGGATCTGGCGGTCCAAGAGGGTATGATCACCTTCGAAATACACGAAGATCTTGGTACCCACGATGCGGGTGAGGCCCCCGATATTATTCTCGCCCTGCATTCCAGCCAGGCCGATGTTGCTCTGGCGGAAGTCGGTGAGGGAATTGTACACGATGAACTGCAGCCGCTCATCGAGGGCGTAGTCCATCTCCTTCTCCAGCTCCTTCAGGTGCCTGGTGGCAGCCTGTGCGGTGAAGCGCGCCAGGTCCCGTCCCTCCTTGTAGAAGAACACCTCCATATCGGCGAAGCGGTACTGCTGCCAGAGGAAATCCTGGTACTGGACCCGGTTCTTGCCGTATTCCTGCTGTGAGCCCGAGTAGAACTGGGCGCGTGCGCCAGCCACGGCCAGCAGCAACAGCAGGGCGAGCAGGGCGCGGCGGCAACGGGGCAGGACGATGAGCACGAGGGGAAGTTAGCTACTTTCGGGGGCCTTCAACGCCACCGCAGCGTACAAATTTCGGGCAATTACTGCCATGCTCAGCGTCGCCAAATTCACGTTCAATCCCTTCCAGGAGAACACCTATGTGCTGCACAACGGGGTGCACGCCATCATCGTGGACCCCGGCTGTTGGAACGCAGGCGAGGAACATGAGCTTGAGCGATACCTTGCGGAGAACGCGCTCAACCCGATACAGCTTGTTCTGACGCACGCCCACATCGACCACGTGATGGGCTGTGCATGGGCCCACCGACGTTACGGTCTCGCACCTGCGCTGCACCCATCGGACCGACCGCTGTATGACGGGGCCGCCAATGTAGCCCGCATGTACGGCCTGCCCTTCGAACCAGGACCACCACCCGACACCGATCTTATACCGGGCAAGGAACTGGCGCTGGGCGGGGATCGCCTGGAGATCCTCTTCGTACCCGGCCATGCGCCCGGTCACATCGCGTTCTACAGCGAGGCGCAGCGCTTCGTCATCGCAGGTGATGTATTGTTCATGAACAGCATCGGCCGAACCGACCTTCCGGGAGGGGACCTCGACACGCTGCTGGAGAGCATCCGCACAGTACTGTTCCCGTTGGGCGACGAGGTGAAGGTGTATTGTGGCCACGGACCGGAGACCACCATCGGGCAGGAGAGGCGTGGCAATCCGTTCCTGCGTTGACCGCTGACCGCGTGGTCAGGGATGATAGCCGTCCTGCTTGTACTGCTTGACGTCGCCCTTGTGCCTGATGGGAGGCGGACAATCGAATCCGTTGCGGGCACGCAGGAACAGGAAACGCACACTGAGGATCAACGGACGGTAGGAGCTGCTGAACCACTGCATGCGCCCGAAGTCACTATCCGCCGGATTGAAGCTGAATATGGGTGACTCGATGGCCGGGATGAGGATGAGGTGGCCGGTGAGCTTGAAGCCATAGCCCACCTTGAAATGGGCCTGTGCCCAGAGGTCGGGCGGAAAGGCGTGCGCGTTCAACAGCGGGTCGCCGGTATGGGCAAGGTCCTGTCCCAGCCGATAGTCCACATTGGCGCCCAGGCTCAGCTGCACGAACTGGTAGGGCCAGGTGGCGATGAACTTATTGGCGTTGATGTTGAAGGTGATCAGCCGTTCCGCGAAGTCCCCTTCACCGGTCAGGGTCGCCAGGCTATCGCCACGCTGCAGCACCCCTTCGAAGGCTTCCGAACCACGTAGGTTCTTGTACGCGAACCCTGCATCGAAGTAGTCCACGATCACCGGGTCGCGGGTATACCACGTGAGGCCTCCTTCGAGGTACAGGCCCAGGCGCCCGCTGGCATCGTAGGTGGCGCGGTACAGCGTATCGCCGCTGCGGAACTGTTCGCGCTCGCTTTCGGCGAACGGCGGCAAGGTGTAGGTAAGCCCCGGCCCGATGAACCAACCGATGCGCTTGGCCTGCCCATCGAGGGGGATGATGTCCTTCTTCTTGCGGCCGTAAAGGCTCTGCGCCAGGGAGGGCCATGCCATCAGCAAGGTGAGCAGCAGGAAGAGCGGGCGCATCATGGGTACGAAAGTGCTGCACGGCACAACCGGATAACGGCAGCGCACCCGGGAACGTATCAACGGGGGGGTGTGGAGCGGATCATCCCCGCCCCTCCAACAACCCCAACGCCACCTTTTCCACCTCCTCA
>CAZLGY010000025.1:0-29710 GCA_964559165.1 uncultured Chryseobacterium sp. | reverse complement strand
CGTGCTTCATCTCGCCGGCGGGGTAGCCCTCGGCGTGGATGTAGCTGATCTCCTTGAGCTTGAGGGCCCCCTCCAGCGCCACCGGGAAGCTGTACCCGCGGCCCAGGTAGAGCGCGTTGGGGGCATCCTTGTAGATGGCGGCGATATGCTTGATATGCTCTTCCTTTTCCAGCACACGCTTCACCTTGTCCGGAATGGCGTCCAGCTCGTTCAGGAGGCGGTAGAAATTGCTGCCGCTGATGGTGCCCCGCTTGTGGCCGATCATCAGGGCCATGAGCGTAAGCACGGTGACCTGGGCGGTGAAGGCCTTGGTGCTGGCCACGCCGATCTCAGGACCTGCATGGGTGTAGGAACCCGCGTGGGTGACACGGGCGATACTGCTGCCCACCACGTTGCAGATGCCGATGATGGTGGCGCCCCGGGCCTTTGCAAGCTCGATCGCGGCCAGCGTATCGGCCGTCTCACCGCTCTGGCTGATGGCGATGACGATGTCATCCTCGTTCACGATGGGATTGCGGTACCGGAATTCGCTCGCGTACTCCACCTCCACCGGTATGCGGGCCAGGTCCTCAAAGAGGTACTCTCCCACCAGGCCAGCATGCCAGCTCGTGCCGCACCCGACGATGAGCACGCGCTTGGCCTGGATGAACTTCTGCTCGTAGTCCTTGATGCCGCCCAGGGTGACCTCTCCCAACGCCAGGTTCAGGCGACCGCGCAGGCAATCGCGGATGCTGCGTGGCTGCTCATGGATCTCCTTCAGCATGAAGTGGTCGTAACCCCCCTTCTCCAGCGCTTCCAGGTGCATCTCCAGTTCATGGATGAACGGGGTCTTCTCCTGGTTCTTGATGTTCTTGATCTTCAACCCGTCGTGGCGATCGATCAACGCGATCTCACCATCCTCGAGGTAGACCACGTTCTTGGTGTGCTCGATGATGGGCGTGGCATCGCTGGCCACGAAATACTCGCCGCCCTCCCCGATGCCGATGACCAACGGGGAGCTCTTGCGGGCCGCCACCATGATGTCCGGCTGCTTGCGGTCGATGACCACGATGGCATAAGCGCCAACCACGCTGTCCAATGCGAGGCGGACCGCCTCGGCAAGCTCCAGATCGCCGGAGCGCTGAACATCCTCGATCAAGTGGATGAGCACCTCCGTATCGGTGTCGCTCTCGAAGGTGTGTCCGCGATGGCTGAGCTCCTCCTTGATGGCGGCATAGTTCTCGATGATGCCGTTGTGGATGAGCGCCAGATCGGGACCATTGCCACGATGGGGATGGGCGTTGATGTCATTGGGTGGCCCGTGGGTGGCCCACCGCGTATGGCCGATGCCGACGGACCCCCCCAGGTCCGCACCTGTGGCGTGGCGCTCCAGGTCGGCCACCTTGCCCTTGCACTTGATGATCCTCAGGTCACCGTTGTCCAACAATGCGACCCCCGCACTGTCATACCCGCGGTACTCCAGTCGTCGCAGGCCATTGATCAGGATGGGGTAGGCGTCCTTGTCGCCGAGGTATGCTACGATGCCGCACATCGGGGGTCAGTATGTGGTAAATGTAAGTTCCAGCCGCATCCCGCCATCCGGATGATCGGGACCCGCCAGTACGGCCCTGGCCACGGAAATGCCATTGCTTCCGGGTACCAGTTCGAGCACCTGCTCCTCAATGGTGCCGTTCAACACACCCTGCACATACCGGGTGATGTTGAACCGGTAGCACTGGTCCGTGCCATCGTATTGCCCATCAATGGAGCCTGTCCCCTGCAATTGGTCCGGCAGGAACAGATCCCCGCCCGTGCTTTTCCGGCGGAAGACGAACAGCTGCGAAGGGGGGAAGAGGTCGGGGTTGAAACTGCCATCGATCGGCGCCACAAGCACGGCACGCGCCAGCACCTTGCCCGCATAAGCGGCTGGGTCGAGCCCGGGGAAACGCAGTCCCGTGCGAAGGCCGCCCAGCGCCTGCACGAACGTGCGCGTGGCCGGGGCTGTCGTATCGGCAAGTGCCTCGGACAGGCCGGGCTCCAGGACCTGCGAACGATCATGCTCAACCACCGTGTAGCGCACGCTGTTCTGCCCAACGGGGAAGTCGAGCGCCAGGGTGGTGGATGGATCCAACAGGGTATTGCGGTAATAGAGCGTGACCTTGGCCGCCGTGGAGAGCAGGTTCAGCGGCAACACGCCCTGTTCGAACGGCAGTTGGGCCCCATTATCAACGGTGATATAGAGTCCCTTGAAGAACTCCTGGAACGCCACATTGTCCACGAAGGCGGGTTGCCCGAACGCCGCAATGAACCGGTCGGCAAGGGCCGCGCCCAAGCGGATGCGGAGCTGGGGGACAAGCGTATCCCCAAGCACCACCGGGCGAAGCGCAAGGTCCGGACGGATACGACCGCCGCGGTCGGCCACGAGGTCGCCCCCCGGATCGTGCGCGGGGATGCGGTCGTTGTAGCAGAGGGAGTCAACGGAGAGTGCATTCTCCAGCTCGAAGACCTGGAACACTTGGGGGTCCAGCCCTCCATAGGGGGGGGTGGAGAGGTCGAAGGGCAGGGCCAGTACGATGCTGTCGGCCACCAACCCGGTGTTGTCCTGGCCGGCGCCGATATTGTTCACGGACAACCGCAGTTGGAACACGGAACCCACGCGCACCGTACCGAACTGGGGATCGAGGTAGGAACCCACCAGCTGGCGCGTTAGCCCGCTGGTGCGCAGGGCGGTATCGACCCTGGTGTAGGCGCGCACCGGGGTGGACACGGCAACGGTACCCAATGGCTCTGACGGCAGCAGGTCGAGGCCAAGGTCCTTCTCCGGCTTCCCGCACGCCACCAGCGTTGCTGCCAGTAATGCAGGCATCACCCAGCTGCGGAGCCGGGCCCGGCAGAACGATCCGTGCGAGTGGGTCACGGTCAAACGAGGGCCTCCTCGAGCACGGTGTGGTAGAACTCGGCGTGGGACTTCACGAAGTCCGCTTCGGACGGATAGCTCAGCACGGGGCGGTCGTAGGAGCGGATGGCGGTTTCCAGGCCCTTGCTCAGCTTTGGACTGGCCTTCACAACACCGTCGGACATGCTCATGGCGAACTTGTACAACTCGTCGGTGCTCGGTTTGGCGAGCATCTTCAGCTGGTCCTTGCCAAGGCCTTCGGAAGCGAGTTTCTTGGACAGGTCCTTGTCCATCGGCTCGCTCTTGTCATCATAGACGCTGAGCACCAGCTTGGCGCCCTCGAAATGCGGGTCATCGGAGAAGTGGTTGCGCACCAGCATGGGTACGAAGGCGCTCATCCAGCCGTGGCAATGGATGATATCCGGGGTCCAACCGAGTTTGCGCACCGTCTCCAGCACCCCGCGGGCGAAGAACAACGCGCGCTCGTCGTTGTCTCCGTGGAACACACCCTCCGCATCGTGGGTGCCGGACTTGCGCTTGAAGAACTCCTCGTTGTCGATGAAGTACACCTGCATGCGCGCGTTGGGCACGCTGGCCACCTTGATGAGCAGGGCGTGGTCCGTGTCGTTGATGATCAGGTTCATGCCGCTGAGGCGGATGACCTCGTGCAACTGGTGGCGGCGCTCGTTGATGCAGCCGAACTTCGGCATGAACACCCGCACCTCGTTCCCGCACTCCATGATGCCCTGGGGCAACTGGCGGGCCGCCTTGGCCATCTCCTCGGGCCCATCCAGGAAGGGATGGATGGATTGTGAGATGGTCAGGACCTTGGCGTTCTTCAGGCTCATGGGATGGATGGGGTCGGTGAAAGGAGTACAAAAATATAGACTTTCAAGGGGAACTTCAACAGGAGCGTGTAGTTTGGCCCCCGGGCGGCACGCATGAGGACCCCGTCGATCGTGGAACAGATCTCCATCCCCCACCTGCTTTCCGGACGTACCGCAGCAGCCCGCCAGGCCGGCATCACCGTAGGCTTCGTGCCCACCATGGGCGCGTTGCACGCCGGGCACCTGGACCTGATCCGGAAAGCCCGGGAGGCGACCGGCCTGGTGGTGTGTTCGATCTTCGTGAACCCCCTGCAGTTCAACGACCCCAGGGACCTGGAGAACTATCCCCGCCAGTTGGAACAGGACGCCGGTCTGCTGCGGCAAGCGGGGTGCCATGTTCTCTTCGCCCCCACAAAGGAGGACCTGTTCCATGGCTTCACGCCCCGCACCTACGACCTGGGCGGCCTGGATGCCCATTGGGAGGGGCCCTCGCGTCCCGGGCATTTCCAAGGGGTGGTCAACGTGGTGGAGCGGCTTTTCCACTTCGTGCGACCGGACGCGGCGTTCTTCGGGGAGAAGGACCGCCAGCAACTGGCGATCATCGGTCATGTGGCCCGAACGGAGCGTTGGCCCGAGCGGATCGTGCCGTGCGCCACGGTACGCGCACCGGACGGTCTTGCCCTGAGCTCGCGCAACCAACGCCTGTCGCCGGAGGAACGGCGCCAGGCAGCGGTGTTGTATCGTGCCTTGCAAAAAGCCGCGGCACTTGCCTTCATACAGCCGCCAGCGGCCATCCACGAGGCGGTGGCGGCCGTCCTCGCGAACGAACCGTCGGTGGTGTTGGACCATTTCGGCCTGGCGGACGCAACGGACCTTCAGCCGCTGGCATCCTGGGGCGACCGGACGGAGGCCGTGGCGCTCATCGCCGCCCGGGTGGGACCTGTGCGCCTGATCGACAATATCACATTGGCAAGAACGCCGCACGGTTCCGCCCTGACGTCCTAACTTCGCGGCCCGTGGCGGGAACACCCCGCAACGGTCATCCCGATGACCATTGAAGTGCTTCGCGCCAAGCTGCACCGGGTACGCATCACCGAAGCGAACCTGAACTATATCGGCAGCATCACCATCGATGAGGACCTGATCGATGCCGCAGGGCTGGTCGAGGGCGAAAAGGTGCAGGTGCTCAATGTGAACAACGGTGAGCGCCTGGAGACTTACGTGATCAAGGGCGACCGGGGTTCCGGAAACATCTGCCTCAATGGTCCGGCCGCGCACAAAGCCAGTGTGGGCGATATCGTCATCGTAGCGGCCTACGGCCACATGTCCATCGAGGAGGCTCGGCGCTTCCGACCCATCATCCTGTTCCCCGACGAAGCCACCAACCGGCTTCGGTCGTGAGCATGGGCAGGAAGGTGATCGGCGCACTGAAGGTGCTGGTCCCCCTGGCACTGGGTGTATGGTTGGTGGCCTTCTTCTACCGCCAGCTCACCCCCCCCCAGCGCACCCAATTGTTCCACGCCTTCCGGGAGGCGGAATGGGCGTGGCTCCTGCTGAGCATCCTGCTGGGTATCCTGAGCCACTTGAGCCGCGCCTGGCGGTGGCGCTACCTCCTGGACCACCTGGGCCACCGGGTGCCCCTGGCAACGGCCTACCATGCCACCATGAGCGGCTATTTCATGAACCTCCTGCTACCCCGGGCCGGAGAGGCATCACGCGCGGCGCTCCTTGCGCGCCACGGCGGCGTTCCATTCGAACAGGGCTTCGGCACCATCCTCGCCGAGCGCGCGGTCGACTTCCTGTTGCTGGCTTTCATCGCCCTCATCACCGTCGGGCTCCAGGTGGACCGGATGGATGTGTTCCTTGCACGCATCAACGCATTCCGTGCAGGTCCTGGCCAGCAAGGGGACGCTGCTCCATCGCTGCTGCCCTGGGCATTGGCGGGCGCCGTGCTGGTGGCCGCAGCCGCAGGGGTACTGGTGCTGCGCGGCCGGCCTGAGCTCCGTGCGCGCCTGCGCAAGCTGGGTGCGGGTCTGATGGCGGGGCTGCGGTCCGTGCTGCGCACACGGCACCGCGGCGCATTCATCGCCCACAGCATTCTCATTTGGACGCTCTACGTGGCCATGTTCCACGTGGGGTTCCTGGCGCTCCCCACCACGGCCACGCTGCCAGCGGCGGCCGTGCTCGCCGGCTTCGTGGCCGGCACGTTGGGCGTGGTGCTGGTGCAGGGCGGTGTGGGTGTATATCCTGCCTTCGTCGCAGCCATCCTCAGCATCTACATGACGGCACCTGCGGAGGGCGGGCTGCTCCACCCGGATGCCCTGGCGCTGGGCTGGCTGCTCTGGGTGGCGCAGACGGTGATGGTGATCGCGCTCGGCGGCCTGTCGCTATTTTTGATGGCACGAACCCCCCGACGACACTGAGCATGAGCGTGGAGCAAGCCGTACCGACGATCGACAAGCGCGTGGTGGACCTGGCCCAGGCCCAACGCTTGTGCAACACCTGGCGCATGAAGGGCGACCGCATCGTATTCACCAACGGTTGCTTCGATATCCTGCACCGCGGCCACGTGGAGTACCTCCAGGAGGCGGCCGGCCTGGGTGACCGGCTGGTGATCGGCCTGAACAGCGACGCAAGCGTGCAACGCCAGAACAAAGGTCCGGAGCGACCATTGAACGACGAACAGAGCCGCGCCAAGGTGCTGGCCGCATTGCGGCTGGTGGACGCCGTGATCATCTTTGACCAGGACACGCCACTGGAGCTCATCCAAGCGCTCGGACCGGATGTGCTGGTGAAGGGCGGTGACTGGTCCGAGGACCGCATTGTGGGCGCCGCACTGGTGAAGGCGCGGGGCGGCACTGTTCACAGCCTGAGGCTCGTCGAAGGGTTCTCCACCACGGCCTTGGTCGAACGGATACGGCGCAGTTAGGCGCACAGGGAAACCGCCCCTCCGGACCATGGACATCACCATCCACTACTTCGGGCATCTGCGCTCCATGAGCGAAATGCAGGCGGTGCAGCGCATCGTAAGCGACTTCGCTGTGCTCAACGGCTGGGTGGTCCACGCGGTGGATGACCCCTATGGAGCGCTCACCCACTTCGTCGATGGACAGGTGGAGGAATACCATGGTCCGGTGAACGGGTGGATCGTGGAGGTGATGGAGGGATGCGAACCCCTGTTCCTCCTATTCGACCGGGATGGCCGTACACGGCATAGTTGCATGACGCGGTCCGCATCACCCGAGGCGCACATGGGCATCATCCATCTATTGGAGGCGCTCGCACCCTGTTTCGCGGCACTGCATGTGACGGACGAAGGGGGCTATTGGGGAACGGGCGACGAGGAGCTGCTGCGAGGCCGCTTCGCACCGCACGGGAGCGGCCCGGCATTACAGCCAGAGGAAGACCTGCCAATGACCGACGCTCCGCAAGGTTTCCAGCTCAACTGAACCATGGCCAAGGTCCGCTCCCAGTTCGTCTGCCAAAGTTGCGGTGCCGCCTTCCCCCAATGGATGGGACAGTGTACCGGGTGCAAGGCTTGGAACACGCTTGTGGAGGAGGTCCGGGACCGGGTGACGGAGCGGCGCGGGACATCTTCTACCGTGAAAGCCCGCGACCCGAAACCCGTTGCCATCGCGGACATCCCGGCGCAGGACGGGCCGCGGATCGCGGTCACCGATGGTGAACTGGGCCGGGTGCTGGGGGGCGGTATCGTGCCCGGGAGCATCACCCTGATCGGGGGCGAGCCCGGCATCGGTAAAAGCACGCTCCTGCTGCAGACGGCTTTGCGCAATCCCCACCTGAGGACGCTCTATGTCTCTGGCGAGGAAAGCGAACACCAGGTGAAGATGCGGGCGGAGCGGCTTGGCATGGGCGGCGGTGCCACCCTTCGGTCGTCAACTGCAACGGACCGATCCGACAACTGCTACGTCCTCACCGAGACCAATACGCAGAACATCTTCCGGCACATCGAGGCGCTGCAGCCCGGTCTGGTGGTCATCGACAGCGTGCAGACGCTCCACACCGCCACACTTGATGCAAGCCCGGGCAGTGTCGGGCAGGTGCGCGAATGCACCGCGGAGATCATGCGGTTCGCCAAGGCCAGTGACATCCCGTTCGTGCTTATCGGACACATCACCAAGGACGGCTTCATCGCAGGCCCGAAGGTGCTGGAACACATGGTGGATTGCGTGCTGCAGTTCGAGGGTGACCGCGACCACGCTTACCGCCTGCTGCGTCCGCTGAAGAACAGGTTCGGCAGCACCAACGAGCTCGGCATCTATGAGATGCATGGCACGGGCCTTGCCGCCGTGGAGGACCCCAGCCAGGTGCTGCTCGGTGACCGGCGTGAAAGGCCCAGCGGTGTGGCGGTGAGCGCCACCCTCGAGGGACAGCGTCCACTCCTGATCGAGGTGCAGGCCCTGGTGAGCAGTGCGGTCTACGGAACACCACAGCGCAGTGCCACCGGCTTCGACCTGCGCCGCATGAACATGCTGCTCGCCGTGCTCGAAAAGCGGTGCGGTTTCCGGCTCGGACAGAAGGATGTGTTCCTGAACCTGGCCGGCGGCTTTCGCGTGGAGGAGCCCGCCATCGACCTGGCCGTGGTATGCGCGGTGCTGGGGAGCAATGCGGACATCGCCATCCCCATGGATACAGCGTTCTGCGGCGAAGTGGGCCTCACGGGCGAGATACGCCCCGTTACCCGCACCGAACAACGCATCGCAGAGGCACAGAAGCTTGGGTTCGGCCGCATCTTCATACCCAAGGGTACCAAGGGCATCACCCCATTGAAGGGCATCGAACTGGTGCAGGTGGGACAGGTGAGCGAAGTGCTCGGAGCCCTTTTCGGCTGAGCCGCGACCCGCTGAACCACTGGTTCCTGGTGGCGGACCCGATCGGCGGTCGCTGCTCCTACTCCACGATCAGGCGCTGCACCACGCTGCGCAGGCCCTGCTGCACATGCACCATGTACAGACCGGCCGCCAGAACCCGTTCACAACGGTATTCCACAAGACCGTCCGGTGCATCGGCGCCCCCGGCCAGCGGCGCCACCTCGCGCCCATCGAGCGTAAGCAGACGCACACTGAACGCCTCACCTGCATGGGTTCCGGACAACCGCAGGGTGAACGGACCCGTGGTGGGGTTGGGGTGTACCAATAGCTCCAACGCCTCCTCTGCTGTCAATTCAGGAGATGCATCGCCCTGTTGCACAGGGATCATGGAGCCGGAGGAGGGACAAACGAGGAACCCATTGCCCGCTGAGCCCTGGTAATAGTTGTAGTTGATGTTGATCAGCGCGCTGTTCAACGTGTTGAGGGTGTAAGTGGAGGAACACCCACCGATCGCGGCGTCGGCAGCGGTCACCAGCTGCTGAACGGTCCATCCTGCGAAGGTGCCGGAACTGATGACCATATCCTTCAACATCGCCGTGCTCGGGCTGAAAGAGGCATCGACCTCGTCGAACCGCATGGACAGCTTGAGCGCCACAAGCTCGGCCGCCAGGTTATTGCTGTAGCTGGTGCCCGGGTTGGCAAGGGTGCCCGTGGGCAGCATGGCCACTGAGCCGTAGGAGGGCAGGAACGCACCGACGGCAGCGGCCGTGGAGAGCCGCAGGAGCCGGCTGCCACAGCCGATCGTGAGGTGGTTCGGAGCCGGGAAGGCCGCAGCAAAATTGCTGTTCATGTAGGCGGCCGGGTCGTACCCATTGCTGTTGGCCCCCCAGGTGCCCTGGGATTCAGCACGGATCCCGGTGCAATTGACCTGTACGGGCAGGGTGATGCTGACCGACCCGTTGCGACGGCACCCTGTGGCGGCCGTGACCGAAACGGTGTAGGTCCCTGATGCGGTGACCGTAGCGGTGGCGGTGGTCTGTGCAGGGGTTGTGCTCCAGAGGTAGGAATAAGGCGCGGTCGCACCGCTGGCAGCCACCGATACCGTGGCATTGGCAGGTGAAGAGCTCATGGTGAGGCTGGGCAACGGGTTCACCGTTACCGGCACGGCACCCGAGGTCACGGAGGAACCGCCCACCGTGCGTTGCACGGTGTAGCTTCCTGCCTGGGTGGCGGTATAGCTGGACGCGGTCGCGCCGGGGATATCGGTATTGTTGCGCCGCCATTGGTAGGTGGCACCACTGGCCGTGCTGGCGCTCAGCACCACGGATAGGCCGTCGCAGAACGTCGTGGTGCCACTGACCGAAACGGTGAGTGCGTTGGTGCCCGTGACCACCACCGTAAGCGCGGCAGAGGTGGAGCCGCAACCGCTGAGCGTGCGGACCACCGTGTAGCTGCCGCCCTCGGTGACGGTGATGGTATTGCTGAGGGTGGATCCGGTGATGGCAGTGCCATTGCGGAACCACTGGAAGATGGAACCGTTGGACCAGGTCGCGTAAAGCGCCACGCTGCCGCCCTGCGCGAAGGTGGTGGGTCCGCCCGCGGTGATGGATGTGGGCTGTGCACTGGTGACGCTGACCACCACCGCGCTGGAGGTGCCCGAACAACCGGAGACCGTCCGCTGCACGGTGTAGCTGCCGGCCTCAGAGGCGGTGTAGCTCGAGGCCGTGGCACCGCTGATGGCCGTGCCATTGCGGAACCAGACATAGGTGGACCCCGTGCCGGTGGTGGCATTGAGGACAACGTTGGCGCCGCTGCAGAAAGCTGTCGGGCCGGCGGCCGTGATGCTCGTCGTGGGTGCCGATGTAACGACCACCTGAACCGCCGATGAAATGGCGCTGCAGCCGCTCACCGTACGCTGAACGGTGTAGCTGCCGGCCTGCGTGGCGGTGTAGCTGGACGCGGTGGCACCGCTGATGGCCGTGCCATTGCGGAACCACACATAGGTGGACCCCGTGCCGGTGGTGGCATCGAGCACAACACTGCCGCCACCACAGAAGCTGGTGGGACCCGTTGCGGTGATGCCAACACTGGGCTGGTTGCCGATGACCACGTTGACACCACCCGACAGCGCTGCACAGCCGGAAACGGTGCGCTGCACGGTGTAGGTGCCGGCCTGTGTGGCCGAATAGCTGGACGAGGTGGCGCCACTGATCACCGTGGCATTGCGGAACCACACATACGTGGAGCCGGAGGATGCGGTGGCGTTGAGCATGACACTGCCACCGGTGCAGAAGCTGGTGGGGCCGGCAGCAGTGATGGTGACCTGCGTGGGTTGGGGGGTGCCGGCACATTGACAACTGGCGTTCCAGATGTCATTGACGGTGCATGGATCCCCGTCGTTGCAGCTTGCCCCCGGCACTGCCGCACCACCTGCCACGCCCTGGCAATCGAGCGTGACGGAACCGGAACCAGCGGCCGTTCCGAGGGCCCCGAGGGAAAGGTCGTAGTAACTGCCGCTCTGCGACACACGGAGCTTCACCGCCCGCACCATGTATTGGCGCCCCTGCACGAAGGGGATGGTACCCGGCTGGTAGCTGGTGCCGGTCACCGCAGTGGTGGTGATGCGGGTGGGTACGCCTGAGACCTGGTCAATGGCATAGAGGTGATATCCCTGCACGCTTTCAGCAGAGGCGGTCCAGGCGAACGACGCATAGCCATTGACGTTAACGATGGACAGGTTGGCGGGCGGAGCGGTCATCTGCATCCGCAGTGATGGATCCCCCATCAGGCCAAGGTGCGCCCTCCCGATGGAACTCTGCCAGCCGTCGGTGAGCGGCAGGTACAGGCTGTTGTTGTTCATGGTGCGCCAGGCGCTGTAACCGATGTTCAACCCCATGCCCATGTGGTGGAAATACCACGCGGGAATGGCGGACCAGCAGTTGGTGAGGCACTGACCACTGGCCAGCGGTGCCCGCAGGAAGTTGTTCTTGTTGTCCCAATCCCCGAAATAGCTTCCGAAGGACATGTTGAACACGCCGTTCATCTGCACGCCGCCAGCGTAGGTCTCGGTGGTGGCGACATTGTTGGCCCCATTGTAGGTGAGCGTGCTGCCCACATAGGCTTGGGAGCCCCCCCCGCTGGAGTAGGTCCACAGGTGGCTTTGGCCATTGACGAACGTGTGGAACGGGGACCCGTACGGGTAGGGGGCGGTGATGTTGGAGGGACCCACCAATGGCGCGAGGGAGCGCCAACCGCTCGCTGCAAGCGGGTTGGACACCCACTGCAGGTTGTCGAAGACGATGCCGCGCTCCTGGGGGGTGAAGCCCTTGATCTTGAAGGCGTGCAGTTTGTTGAGATAGGCGCGCAGCAATTCGGTCTCGCTCTGGGCGAACGCAGGAAGGTCCGAAAGGTCCACGCGGCCCACCTGGAGCTCCAGGTCGGATGGGAATTGCGATTGATCGAACTTGCCATCACCGGGTACGTTGCGGTTCTCCACGCGCTGGGCACCGGCGTTGTTGATGGTGTTGTCCGTCCAAGTGCCGGTAAGTTCCCCGAAATAGCCATCGCAGGGCCATGCCCCGGTATGTTCGCCATGGCCATCGGGGGACTGGTTGCCGGAATAGGGCACCGGCACATGGCCCAGCAGGAACAATGCCTTCACGTTGGTGGGATCGCTGTTGTACAGTCCGATCACGGTGTTGCGTACCGACTGCACGGAGGCCGTGCGGCTCACGTCGCTGCGCAACACGGTCCATCCATCAGCCAACAGGTCACGCTCAAGCTGCTGGATCTCATTGGCCAGCGGGCCCGACATGGTATTGTCCACCAAAAGGATGAGTTTGCCCCGGCTGTCCACTACTGGCACCTCGATCCCGGTTGCGATGTATCCATTGCCTGTAACCCCACCGGCCACACGCACCACACGGTACTCATAGAGGGTGCCGGTCGCTACCGCGTTGTCCTGGTATTGCGTGGCGGATGCCCCCACGGTGGCATAGGCGCTCCCCCACGAGTTGGCGGCCAAGGTCTTGCGGTATACGGTGATGGAGGTGGTGCTGGGTAACGTGGTCCAATTGAGGGTGATCCTTGCCGGTACGCTCTGCACCGTGGCCCAAAGCTGCACCGCAGCCCGCTCCGAACTGGTCTGTGCGAATGCAAGCGCAGGGAGCAACAGGGTGGCGATGACCACGGACCACCACCACAGCTGCCCCAGGCGTTCACAGGTGGCGGCACGGCGCACGGTCGGCATGTCTCCCGAAGCGGGTGCGATCCGTTGGATGGTATTGCGCGCCGATGGCATGGCTCTATTGGCAGCACGGCATTGACGCCGGAGTACAAAGTTCCGACGAAAGCGCGCACCACGCCAACGACCCGTTCCGGCACGGATAGTGGGGGGCAGGGCGGTTTTGAAGGGCGTTATCCCCGCTTCGTCGATGATCGGTCGCTGCCTGGCCGAAAGAGATGCGCCCGGCAGCGGGATGCAGGATCCGACGAACGAGCCTAAAATGCCGCCCGATCAACGTTCACCAGGCGCGAACGACCCAGCATTGACATTGCGGCGTACCGCCCCATGGCGAACGCACCCTGCAACAGATAGCCTCCCGTGGGCGCATCCGTATCGAGCATCTCGCCGGCCACGAAGTAATTCTGCCGGCACCTGAACGACAGGTCCGGTGCGACCTCTTCAAGCGCGATGCCGCCCACCGTGCTGATGGCCTCCGCAAGGGGCCGCAGGGCGGTGATCGGGACCCGGACGGACTTCAGGTCCTCCGCCCACCGGTTGCCGTCCAAGAACCGCTGCCGCGTGGTGAACGCCTTGAAGAAGGCCATCGACGTGCGGTCCAGATGGAGTGCGGCAGGGCGTTCGCTCCAGCGGGTGGACCGGAGCTTCTCCCGGATGGCTTCGTGGGTCAGGTCGGGCTTCAGGTCGATGAACAGTTCCGCCACCCCTCCCGAACGGAGCGCCTCGCGCAACGCAGGTACCAACGGATAGATCGCATTGCCCTCGAGCCCCGTGGAGGTGATCGTCACCTCACCACGCAGGGAACGCCCTCCGGCAGAGACGCGCACGTTCTTCAAGGGACGACCGGCATGCGGCACCAGGGTTTCCGGCAGGGGGGCCTCAACGCCGCAGTTGGACGGGGCGAACGGAACGGTTCGCACACCGATGCCAGCAAAGGGACCCAGCCAATCACCACGCGACCCCGTAACCGGCCAGGAAGCGCCGCCCAAGGCGAACAGGATGGCATCATGGTCCAGCGCAATGCTGGTTCCCGAGGAACAGATCACCGGGCGGGCCAGTGCATCAAAGCCAACGAACGCATGACCGGTGTGTATGTGCACCCCCTGTGATAGCAGATGGTCGCGCATGCGCTGTAACACCGCTGCCGGACGGACCCCCTTCTCGGGGAACACACGACCACTGCTCCCCACATAGGTTTCCACTCCCAGGGAGCGGAACCAGGCGCGCAGGTCGTCCGGGCCGAACGATCCGATGATCGGACGCCACAGTGCCCAGGGGGTGTAGTGGTCCGGGTTCGCTTCATCACCGCCGGCATGTGTGAGGTTGAGGCCACCATCACCAGCCACCAGGAACTTGCGCCCGATGGTGCGCTGTTGTTCATAGAGGTCCACGTGGACATGGGAGGCCAGGGTGGCCGCCGCCATGATGCCGGCGGGGCCCCCGCCGATGATGGCCATCCGCTTCTGATCGTGCACCGTTCCAGGCTCAGCGAAGGATCACTCCTTCACCAGGTTGTAGAGCTCCTTCAGGTCGGGTGCAAGGATGATCTCGATGCGCCGGTTCCGGGCCTTGTCCGCAGGGTCCACGGGGACATGTTCGGCACGGCCGGCGGCAGTGATGCGGACGGGGTCCATGCGGCTGGTCTCCTGCATCAGCCGCACCACACTGGTGGCACGCAGCACACTAAGGTCCCAGTTGTCCTTGAGGCTGCCGAGGGCCTGCACCTTGTCGGTATCGGTATGCCCCTCCACCAGCACGTTGAGCTCCGCCTCGTCCTCGATGGCCTTGGACAGTTTGCCGATCAGCTCGCGGCCCTTGGCATCAACGGCATAGCTGCCGCTGGGGAAGAGGAGCTTGTTGTCCATGCTCACGTAGATGCGTCCATTGCGTTGCTCCACCGTGAGCCCTTTTCCTTCGAAGCCGGTCAGTGCAGCACTGACGCGGTCCTTGAGCGCGCGCATGGCAGCGTCCTTGGAGGCCAGCTCCGAACGCAGCTCGGCCAACGCGGCCTCGCGTTCGGCGAGGGCGGCCTCCTTCTCGCCTATCCGGCGGGCCAGCGCGTTCACCGAGTCCTCCTTGTTCATCAGGTCCAGGCGCAGCCCCTCCAGGTCGGTGAGCAGGCGCCTGTTCTCGCTACGATCGCCCGCGAGCAGCTTGTTATACTTCTCGAGCAATTGCTCATTGAGCTCATTGATCTTGTCGTACTGCTGCGTCATCAGGCGAAGGGATGTCCCCAGCACCGTGGTGTCACGACGCAGTTCGTCCACCCGTTCGGTGTTCTCCGCATCCCGGGCCTTCAGTTCATCCAACGCCGCCTGGGCATCGCGGGCGCGGGCGTTGGCTGCATCCACTTCCCCCTGCATGGTGCGCGCACGCGATTCCGACTCTTCGTATTTGCGTGCGGGGACACAGG
Organism: uncultured Chryseobacterium sp.; assembly: GCA_964559165.1. Taxonomy (GTDB): domain Bacteria; phylum Bacteroidota; class Bacteroidia; order Flavobacteriales_F; family PHOS-HE28; genus PHOS-HE28. The sequence continues at coordinate 14,520 of CAZLGY010000025.1, read as the reverse complement.
CGGTAAGACCGCCCCCAAGGAACAGGAACACTAACAAGTTGCGTGTCGTGCGCGGCATGGTCATGGCCCGGTTGATGGCGGACGATCAAAGTTCCGGCGGGACGACTGAAAACACCCACCGATGCAACACTAGTTTTGAACAGTACGTTGAGGTGGTGGGTGGATCACCACCGGTGCACCAACCGCAACCTGCCATGCTCAGCACATCATGGGCATCAACGCCCACCTTCGACCTGGAACTGAAGCGCTACCAGTTGCTGGCCTTCCTGCAGCGGGTGCAACGTGGCTTCGATTCGAACAAGGTCTATCCTTACCTGGCCGAGCTTCGTTCGCGCCTCGAGGATGTGATCAGCCTGCAGCGAAGCCGCGAGGCCTCCAAACAACTGCGGGAGGGACGGCTGCTTGGATGTGACGTGCGGCGTGGCAGGCTGGTGAAGGAATTGATCCCCGACCCGACCCAGCTGGAAGTGGTGGACACCCTGGTGGCAATGGCGCTACCCGAACTGCTGCATCATGCAGGTGCAGGCGAGCACCTGAGGAATGGGCTGCTGGCAGGATTGCAGTTGACCCCGGTGGGGCTGCAACCCATGTACCACCATGAGGGCTGGATCCTGCTCCGGGATGGGTGCGAGGCCCGCGTGTACAGCTATTCCATCCCCTGGGTGGTGAACACAGCAAAGTTCGACCCGGCCATGCAGGTCCGCACGCGCTACGTTACGAGCTACACCTGGGGCCCCTTGAAACACCTCGAGGACCACCGACAGAAACTGAACAGCCTTGGCAGCACCACCACCTGGTTGGCGGCCTATGCATTGGAAAGTGAACGTCCATTACCCCGCATGGAGACATTGCTCCCGCTGGGGCGCCACCTCCTGTTCCAACGCATTGCCCCGGTCACTGGTCCGGATGGTCGTACCAGGCCGAGCGCAACTGAAGGATATCCATCCCATTGATGGGCAGGTCGCGCACCCACGGTTGCACCGCGCATGCAACGCGTTCGTGGTAGATGGGCATCACCACCATATCCTCCATCAGGATACGCTCGCAGCGTGCCAGCAACCGCATTCGTTCGGGCACCTCCATCGTTGATCGGGCCATGTCCAGGTATCCATCGTAACGCTCGTTGCGGTATCGCGTGCTATTGACGAACGATGGTTCGGATGTATCTGCAGGGACATTGCGACCATGGAATATGGAGAGGAAGTTCTCCGGATCCGGATGGTCGGCCACCCATCCTTCGCGCCAGAACTGGGCCCTCCCATGCTCAACCCGTGCAAAATGCTGGTCGGAAGGCAGGACACTGATCACCACCTTGGCTCCAAGGTTGCGCTCCAGCATGACCTGAACGGCATTGGCGACACGTCCGTAGGTGGGACCATCGCCGTTCACCTGCAGGACCACGGCTGGCAGATCGCTGGCGGACGCATAGCCTGCATCAACCAGCAACCTCCTGGCGAGCCCGGGATCGTAGGCCAATGGGGGCACCGAGTCGTATGGATAATCCTGGAAGCCGGGCGGCACCACTCCATGTTCGGCCGGAACCGCCGCACCGCCCAACACCGTGTCCACCAGCGCTGTGCGGTCAATGGCCAGTGAGAACGCCCTGCGTATGCGAGGGTCCTGGAAGGGCGCCAAGGTGGGGGCGAAACCATAGAACTGCACGGACATGCCGGGCGCACCAAGCACCACTGGGCGCTCTGCGCCTGCCGGCATGGGGGCCTTCAGCAATGCACTGTCAGGACCGGACAGGTAGGTGAGGCGGCCCCGCGAGAACGCCTCCCGCTCCTTGGTGCGGTCCTGTTCGAAGGTCACACGCACCCCATCGAGGAACGGCAATTGATTCCCATGTTCATCGCTGTCCCAGTAGTGCATGTTGCGCTCCAGTACCAGCGAGATGCCCTGTTTCAGTGCCCGGAGCTGGAATGGGCCCGTACCGACCGGGTTCCACGGGGTGTCTGCGCCATGGAACGCACGCATCTCATGCGGATGGATCCAGCAACCTTGGTGGGTAAGGACCTGAAGGAACGTGGCCGAGGGTGTCCTGAGGGTTATCCGGAAACGTCCGTCCGCCAGCACTTCGAGGCCCTTCACGGGGGGAGGTTCCTCCCCTGCGATCACCGCATTGATGCGCGCTCCAGCCCCCAGGACCAGGTCCTGGAAGACCCAGGACAGCTGGTTCTCCGGACCCGGCGTGCAGAGCGCGGTAAAGGAGCGAAGCACATCATCCGCGGTCATCTCCCTGCCGCGTCCGCCCTCGAAACAGGCGTTGTCGTGGAACCGGACGCCGGTGCGCAGCGTGAAGGTGTAGACGGTGCCTGAACTATCCACGTCCCAGCTGGTTGCCAGGGCAGGCCGGATACCCAGGTCACCGCCATCGATGCGGACCAATCCCTCATAGATCTGCGATGCGATCCGGTAGGCGGAAAGCTGGGTGATGCCCAGCGGGTACAGGCCATTGACGGGGGCCGGTCCGTTGAAACTGAACACTCCCCCATAGTGCTTGCCCCCCCTGCCCTCGGCCGCACGATAGGAACGATCGGAGCTGTCGCATGCCGACCAGGTGGCAAGGAGCAGGAGCAACCGGAATGGACGAGAGAACCCTGGAAGCATCGACGTTGTCAAAAGTACCGGTCGGCGCCATGGGTCTTCCACCGGTAACTTGGTCACCATCAACAGGGCGGTGGTGAAGAATACGGGGCGATGCATGCCCTTGGGATAATTTTCACGCTGCCGCTCCGTATGTCTGCTGTGCAACGCTCCCGCCGTTCACCCCGCCCATCCAGCGCAGGACACCTGCTGGTGGCACTGCTGGCGTGGGCATGGACGATGACGGCCGTGGGCCAGCCCCTGTCCAACCTGCGGCAACGCTGGATCAGGCCCAGCGCGGACACCCTTGTGCTGGACACCATGAGCATTACGCCCGGTTCCATACGCATCCTGGCCCACGGAGAACCGCTTGCGCCGGAGCACTACTCGCTGGACCCGTTCCGGGCGCGCCTGTTGCTGCCCCGGGGTCCGGACTCGGTGCTTGTGAGCTACCGCGTGCTGGCGCTGGACCTGTCGCGGCCGGTGCGACACAAGGACCCTTCGGAGCTGACCACCCTGGGCAACGACCGCATCGATCCCTTCACCTACGAACCTCCGCGCGGCACCGAGGACCTCTTGGGCATGCGGGGGCTCCAGCGATCGGGGAGCATCTCGCGCGGGATCCTCTTCGGGAACAACCAGGACCTGTCGGTGAACTCCTCACTGAACCTGGAGATGAGCGGGCGGCTCAGCGACCGTATCGGTGTGCTTGCATCCGTGACGGACAACAACATTCCCATCCAGGCCGGTGGGAACACCGCCGAACTGCAGGACTTCGACCAGGTGTTCATCAAGCTCTTCGAGGAGGGCATGCCCGGCCAGGCGAACGCATGGGAACTTGTGGCCGGCGATTTCGTGCTGCAGCGGCCCGTCAGCCACTTCATGACCTACATGAAGAAGAACAAGGGTCTCAGCTTCGAAGGCCGCACCGACCTGGGGGGAGCGGGCAGGGGGCGTTCCGGCGTAAGCGTGGCCATCAGCAAGGGCAAGTTCGCGCGCAACAGCATCCAGGGCCAGGAGGGTGTGCAGGGGCCCTATCGACTGCGCGGTGATGCCGGTGAGCTCTTCATCATCGTGCTGTCAGGCACCGAGCGCATTTACATCGATGGACAGTTGATGGACCGTGGCCAGGAGAACGATTACATCATCGACTACAACACGGCCGAGGTCACCTTCACCTCCAAGCGATTGATCACCAAGGACCGACGGATCACCGTCGAGTTCCAGTATTCGGACAAGAACTATGCCCGCTCACTTGTGCGGGCCAACAGCAGCCAGACCTTCGGCAGAAGCGCATTCCACTTCAACCTCTTCAGCGAGCAGGACCACCGCAACCAGCCCCTCCAGCAGCAACTGAACGAGGCGGAGCGAGAGGTGCTGCGACTGGCGGGTGATGATCCGTTCGCGGCCACGGTGAGCGGTGTGGACAGTACGGGGTACATCGCCGACCAGGTGCTCTACCGCCCTGTGGATTCGCTCGGCTACGCTCCGGTATACGTTTATTCCACGGCCCCGGACAGTGCGTTCCTGCGCATCACGTTCTCGCCGGTGGGTGCCGGCAATGGCGACTATGTGCAGCAGGACTTCACCCCCAACGGCCGTGTGTTCCGCTGGGTGGCGCCGGACACGGTGAACGGCGTTCTGGTGCGGCGGGGGGACCATGCCCCCCTGCGCGTGCTCATCGCCCCCCGCAGCCAGCAAATGATGACCCTCGGTTTCGAGCACAAGGCCGGGCAGCGTACCCGCATCCGCACCGAGCTGAGCTACACCAACCTTGACAGGAACACCTTCAGCGATGCGGACCGCAGCGATGACCAGGGAGCCGGCCTGATGGCCGCCATGGAACACGCCATCCCCATCAGCGGCAGGGACAGTACCCTGCAACTGACATTGTCCGGCGACCTTGAGGCGGTCACGAGCGACTTCCGGGCCGTGGAGCGCTATCGGTCGGTGGAATTCGAGCGCAATTGGAACATACAAGGCCGCACGCTGGCCGGCGACCAGGTCCTTACCAACGCATTGGTGGGCATCCGTGGCGCACGCCTTGGCCAGATACGTGCAGGACTTGGCAGTTTTACTGCAGGCGATGCACAAAGCGGTCTCCTCCAGCAGGTGCATAGCGATGTACACTGGCGACGCACCGACCTTGTAGGACAGGCCAGCAGGCTCATCACCCGCGGATCGCTCAACAGCGACTTCCTGCGGCACAAGGGACAGTTCCGACAGCGCTTCAAGCACTTCACCCTGGGCTACCAGGACGAGCACGAATTGAACCGCTTCCGTTCGGACAGCACCGATGCCCTGCTCACGGGCAGTTACCGGTTCCACGAATGGGAGACCTTCGTTCAAAGCCCGGACACGCAGGTCACGCGCTGGCGGCTGGCCGGTGGACAGCGCACGGACAGGGCCCTTCGGGACGGGGGCCTGGCGGCGACGGCCCAGGCCACCTCGTACAGCGTGGACCTTGGTCTCGGCCGGGATCCCAGGAACCGGGTGGCCACCCGGTTCACCTACCGACGCCTGGAGGTCCTGGACAGCACCCTCACCAGCCAGCGCCCGGAGAACACCTATCTCGCACGCGTCGACTATGATGCCACCATCGGCAAGGGCTTCGCCGTGGTGGACCTGTTCTACGAATTCGGCTCGGGCCTTGAACTGCGGCGAGAGTACATCTACGTGGAAGTACCCGCCGGGCAGGGGCTGTACATCTGGAACGACTACAACGGCGATGGCGTGAAGGACCTCAATGAATTCGAACTGGCCAACTTCAGCTACGAGGCGAACTACCTGCGCGTCTTTGTGCCCAGCAACAACTACGTGCGCACCTTCAGCAACCAGTTGAGCGCCTCGCTTGACCTGCGACCCGGTGCACGCTGGCTCGACGAACCAGGTGTTCGGGGGTTCCTGGCGCGCTTTTCGGACCTTGCCTCCTATCGTTCAGACCTGCGGAGCACCACCGATGACCTGGCGCGTGCCATGGCACCGGTGGCGGTGGACCTGCTGGACAGCAGCCTCACCGCCTATACCTCCTCGGCGCGCAACAACCTGTACTTCGACCGGACCAGTCGGACCTGGAGCGTGGACCATGCGTGGCAACGGGACCAGAGCCGCTCGCTCCTGCTCAATGGCTTCGAATCCAGGTCCCGCGAGTTCAACACCCTGCACGGCCGCTGGAACACCACGCGCCACTGGACCATCGAAGTGGAGCTTGAACAGGGCCGGGTGACCAACAGCTCGGACCTGCTGAGCGGGCGCTCCTTCGCCATCGAACAACAGGGCATGAAGCCCAAGCTCACCTGGCAGCCGAACACCTCCTTCCGCGCGATCGGCAGCTTCAAGTACGTGGAGAAGAAGAACCGCCCGGAATTCGGCACGGGGTCCACGGAAGCGCAGGACCTCGGGTTGGAGTTGCGCTATAACACGGTGGGCAAGGGAAGCCTGCTGGCCAATGCGAACCTGGTGGACATCCGGTTCGAGGGGCAGGAGAACACCCCGCTGGGCAACGAACTGCTGAACGGACTACGCCCGGGGACCAACTATACCTGGAGCCTGGCCGTGCAACGGAACCTCGGCAACAATCTTCAGGTGGACATCACCTATAACGGCAGGAGGAGCGAGGGCCTTCCGGTGGTGCATGTCGGCGGCGCACAGGTGCGTGCCTTCTTCTGATCGGGGGATGGATGTCGCGGCAGGCCAGAAGCCATTGCCAACCCATCACTTCAGGTTGAAGTTCGCCTTGGACACCAGCGCACCTGACTCATAGACCTCCACCAGGTACTGGCCCGTGCGCATGGCACCGGTACCTGTCCAGAAGATGCAGACATCCACCGGTTGGTTCTGGTAGTTCACCTCGCGGCGCGCGCTGAACTCCCCTTCCACGCCGTTGAACTTGAAGCGGTTGTTGGCATCCGTGGCGCGCAGCACCGTGCCGTCGGGGCTTATGACACGCATGTACAGGACCTTGTCGCCGGCGGAGGTGATGCGGTTCTCGCCCAGCGTGAAGCAGCACTTCACCATCTCCGCCTTGCTGGCGCGGTCGGTATCCACCTGCTTGCCGTTGTTGCGCATGAACAGGGCACCTGCGCTGATGCTGGTGGTGTGCAGCACACTGCCCTTGGCGATCTTGCCCTCCAGGTCCTGCTTCTGCGTGGAGAGCGCCTCCTTCTGGGCCTTCTCCTCACCGAGCTCCTGTTTGATGTTCAAGTTCTCCGCCGTAAGCAACTGGTTGGCCTGGTTCAAGGAATCGATGGTGACCACGTAGCCCTTCATGATCTTGCGCAGGGTCTCGGCCTCCTTGCGTGCCTTCGACAGGTCGTAATTGCCGCGCTTCACGCGGTCAAGGAGCTCCTCGATCTGTGCCTTCTGGGCCTCCATCTCGGTGGTGAGCTGTTCGTTCTCGGTCTTCAGCGTATCGTAGCTGGCGAGCATGTTCTCCAGCAGGTGGGTCACATTGTCCTTCTCACTGGTGATGGTCTCCACCTGCAGCTGCGTGGACTCCACCTCCTTGCCACGCTGCATCAGCAGCCACAACATGACCACGTTGCTGATCAACAGGAGCACCACCAACAGGAGGAGGCCTGTGTTCGATCGGTTCCTGTTATCGGTTCCAGGTGCGGGGCTGTGCTGCTGCATGGTCGCTGGGTGGAATGAGCGGACGAAATTACCTTCGTGCGAAGGGATGCCCGATCCCCTTCCGCGAACGCTTATCAACAAAATAGTGAACCCTGGCGGCAGCACCCATCGCAGGTGGCTCGAGGACTTCGTGGGCCTGCTGGTGCCGCGCCTGTGTCCGGCATGTGACAAGGCTTTGATGACCTTTGAGGACGTGTTGTGCCTGGATTGCCTGACCGACCTGCCGCGCACCCGGTTCCACCACGACGCCCGCAACAAGGTTGAACAGCTCTTCTGGGGCAAGGTCCAACTCAGCGCAGCGAGCTCCTTCCTGCACTTCTCCCGGAGCGGAAAAGTGCAGGGCATGCTCCACCAGCTGAAGTACCGCAAAGACCGGAAAGTGGGGATCCTGCTGGGGCGGCTGATGGCGGAGGAGGTGCGCCATGAACCACGCTTCCAGGATGTTGATGCCTACCTGCCGGTACCCCTGCACCCTCGCAAGCAGCGCAAACGGGGCTACAACCAGAGCCGGGTGCTTGCGGAGGGCATGGCCGATGTATGGCCCAAACCCATCCTGGGCCAGGAACTGCTGCGCGTGGTGCGCACCCCTTCACAGACCCGGCGCGGCAGGCTGGAACGCTGGATGAACGTGAAGGAGGCCTTCCAGCTTCCCGACCCCGAAGCCCTGCGCGGCATGCATGTGCTCATCATCGATGACGTGGTGACCACGGGAGCCACCGTGGAAGGGTGCATCAAGGCCCTTGGGCAGGTGCCCGGCCTACGCGCAAGCCTGTTCACAACGGCTTGCGCCTGAGCCGGTACCTTTGCCCCATGTCCGGATCGCTGGTCCTTCCACCCACGGCTGACCGCGCGGCGCTCTATGGTGCACTTGAACCTCAGGTACGCGCCCTGGTAGCGGAGGGACCGGACATGGTGGCCGCCATGGCCAATGCGGCGGCGGCCCTGCACGAAGCGTTCGGATGGCACTGGGTCGGCTTCTACCGGGTGATCGGTGACGCGCTCGTATTGGGGCCCTTCCAAGGACCGGTGGCCTGCACACGTATCGCCAAGGGCAAGGGGGTGTGTGGAACCGCATGGGCCACAGGCCGCATCCAGGTGGTGCCCGATGTGGAACAATACCCCGGACATATCGCCTGCAGCGCCCTGTCGCGCTCAGAGATCGTGGTGCCGCTGCGCGACCACACCGGGCGCATCGCCGGTGTCCTTGACATCGACAGTGTGCACCTGAACGATTTCGATGCAGCCGATGCGCTCGCCCTGGAGCGGCTGATGACCCCGATGACACAATGGCTCTGAGCACCTTGCGAGGCAGGGCCGTACACATCGTTTGGGCAGCTTTACTGGCTGCCTGTGCCCAGGTGGCCGAGCTCAGCGGCGGACCGAAGGACGAGGCGCCACCGGTGCTGGTGCGTTCCTCGCCTCAGCAAGGCGCCACCGGATACAAGGGCACGCTGATCGTGCTGGAGTTCGATGAGCGCATCCAACCGGACCGTGTGCGCGAACGGCTGCTGGTCTCGCCACCGCTTGAAAAAGCTCCTGATGTGCGCCTGCTGAACGCCCGCACACTGGCCATCGATCTCACCGCCCCGCTGCAGGAGGACCGCACCTACACCTTCGGCATTGGCGAGGCGGTCAAGGACCTTACGGAAGGCAACCATGCGCTCGGTGTGGACCTGGTGTTCTCCACCGGTGAACGTGTGGACAGCCTGTCCATACGGGGGAAGGTGCGCGATGCCTTCACCGGCGAGCCACGCAAGGACGTGCTTGTGCTGGCCTACACCACGGACAGCGCCACCGCGTTCGTGGCCGGCCGCCCCGGCTATGCGACACGAAGCGCACCGGATGGCTCCTTTGCCCTTCGTCACCTGCAGGAAGGGAGCTACCTTGTTCGTGCACTGGTCGACCTCAATGCCAACTACCGCTATGACCTGCCCTCGGAGTCCATCGCCTTCCAAGGTGATGCTGTTCAAGCGTCCAGGCCGGATAGCACGCAACGGGCCATCGAACTACTGCTCTTCCGTGAGGAGGAGGGGCAACAGCGCATCACGGACCAGCGCGTGAAAGCGGATGGGCAATGGATGCTGGCCTTTGCACGGGAGGCGGGCCGGCTCCTGATAGAGGACATTGCCCGCCCCGGTGACACATTGCGCTGGGTGGCAGACTGGAATGCGCGCCGCGATACGGTGGAATTATGGCCGCCGGACACCACGGCGCTGCGAGCAGGTGCGTACCGCATCGTGGTGGACGATGTCGCATTGGACACCCTCGCCTACCGCCCCTTGGTGCGCATGCCCACCCACACCGGGCTCGCGCTGGACAAGGAAGACGGACCGGCGTGGCTGCTTCGCTCGACTCGTCCGGTGCGTGCGGTGGATGGGGAGCGCTTCCTGTTGCGGGTGGACAGCTCGGAGCGGTCCATCCCGGTGGTCGTGGATGCCTCCGATCCGCGGTTGCTGCGGTTGGGCGATCTGCCACCTGAAGGAACGCGCAGCATGCTGACGGTGCTGCCGGCAGGCGTGCGGGACCTCTTCGGGGGGACCAATGACACCGTACGCATCACCCTCCACCGGAGTGCCACGAAGGAATTGGGCACCTTGCGCATCCGGTTGCCCATGGATACCGGCGCGCAGGGCATGCGGGTGCTCCAGCTGCTGGACGGCGCAGGAAGGCTCATCCGGGAAGCCAGGGCGGATGGTGCGGAGCAGGAGGTGGCATGGGAGCGTATCGCACCGGCCAGCTGCACCCTGCGCGTGATCGCGGACAGGAATGCGAACGGGCGCTGGGATCCGGGGGACCTGGTTGAAGGAAGGCAGCCCGAACAGGTATACACGTATGACAAGCCCATCCAGGTACGTGCCGCATGGGACCTGCGTGTGGATATGCCTCCACTTCCTGCCGGGGCCGGAAGCCCCTGACATCAGCCACGTCTCTATAACCCGGAAGCCCTTGGTGACGTACAAAGGCCGACGATCGACCCCGTGGTGGTCGGTTGAACTGCATGATCGGCGCCCCGTACGCTCCCATCCTTCCATCGTTCCGCCGGGCGTGGAACACCTTGTTGCTGTGCCTGCTATCCATGGTGGCGAGCGCCCAGCAGGACGGCCCTGCCACCCGCGGCACGCGCTTCTGGACCGGCTTCATACAGAACGGGTTCGGCGCCAACAGCCTGAAGGTCCACGTGCTGAGCACCGTACCGACCAGCGGTACGGTGAGCATGCCGGGGACCGGTTGGAGCAACTCCTTCGCCGTGGCGGCCAATGCGGTATCCGTGATAGACGTTCCGCTCACCGCAGAACACCTCAGTTCGGGTGTGGTGGAACCGAAAGGCATCCTGATCACCACACAGGACAGCGTGGATGTGCACATCGGGAGCTTCCAGAACTGGACCCAGGACATGAGCCAGATCCTGCCGGAGGCCTCGTTGGGCACGCGCTACATGGTGTCGGCGACCGCCGGAGTTCCGAACTTCAACAACCTGCATCACAGCGAATTCCTGATCATCGCCACGGAGGACGGCACCGAGGTGGCGATCACCCCGTCCGTGGCCACCATGGACGGACGACCGGCGAACGTGCCGTACAATGTCCAATTGAACGCCGGCCAGTCCTACCAGGTAAAGGCGCTCAGCGATAGCGGCGACCTCACCGGGAGCTGGGTGCAGGGTACGGAGGCCTCCGGACCCTGCAGGCCGTTCGCGGTCATCGGTGGTGCAACCTGTGGTTCGGTACCCGCCGGTTGCGCCGCCTGCGACGTGGTGTTCGACCAGCTCCTGCCATTGGAATTCTGGGGAACGAAGTACTTCACCGTGCCCGTGCAAGGTGTCAATACGGCCGCCTATCGCATCCTGGCCCAGGAGGACAATACGGTCGTGAACATCAGTGGTCTGGGCTCCATCACATTGAACGCAGGTCAGAGCCATGGCATGACAGGCAGTGTGACACCCCGCTGTATCGAAGCGGACCGGCCCATCATGGTGGCCCAGTTCATGGAGGGGTATGCCTGCGCAACCATCGGGGATCCCTCCATGGTCATCCTATCACCGGTGGAACGCATCTCGCGGAGCGCATCATTCCATGCGACCACCTCGGCACAGACCAACCAATTGCGCCTGTCCGTGGTGGTGCCCAGCAGCGCCGTTGGAGCGCTCACGCTGGATGGTTCCACGGTGAACCCTGCCCTGTTCCAAGCCTATGCGGACTGTCCAGGCCACTCCCATGCAAGCATCAGTGTATCTCCGGGGGTGCATCGCCTGCACGCACAGGCGGGTTTCCAGGCCTACCTGTTCGGCTATGGCTGGGGCGAGAGCTATGCCACATCCGTCCACGGCATCGGCATGGAGTCGGTGCAGGAGGACTCGCTGGTGTGCGGCGGTGGATCCATCACGTTGACCGCACCCTTCCCGCTGAGCAATGCCATATGGACGAGCGCCGAGGCCCCCAACGTGAGCATCGGCAGCGGTCCGTCCATCACGCTCACCCCCACGGGAAGCACTTCCTACACCGTATCCGGCGAAGTGGGAGCCAGCGGTTGCCCGCGTTCGTTCACGTTCCATGTGGGAGTGCCGCTCACCATTCCCACACTGCTCACCGCCAACGGTCAAACGACCATCAACGTATGCCAGTATGAACCGCTGCAGTTGGCCCTGGCACCCCCGCCCGACACTGCGTGGTTCGATATCCAATGGTCGCCTTCAGCCTCGCTGAGCAACCCCTCCATAGCGGCTCCCACCGCACACCCCCAGGAGGACACCTGGTACACGGTGAGCGTGCAAAGTCCATCAGGATGTGGAGACATGGTGGACAGCATCCTCGTGGAAGTAACTCCGGCACAGGTGTTGGACCTGCGGGTGACCGCCACACCCGCCATCATCTGTGAAGGCATGAACACCATGCTGGACGGGGCCGCGCTCCGGGTAATGGCCGCGGACAGGTTCAACAGCGGTACGGCACCCATCTGGACAGCGATCCAGGGCGGTGGCGTCTCCGATCTCTGTGGATCGCACAGCGGACTTGCGCTGCGGTTCGACGGGAACGGCCAGCGCAGTGCCCAGACCATCGGCATCAACACCAGCGGAGGAGGAGAGGTCCGGTTCCACATCAGGATCGCCGACCAGCAGGGCCCGTGCGATGGCATCGAACCCGGGGAGCATGTGGTGCTGGAATACTCCACCAACAATGGGTTCAGCTGGAACAACATGGGCAGCTTCCTGCCAGGCCAGTTCGAGGGCTTCAGCCCGGTAACGACGGCCATTCCCTCCGCTGCACAATCGGCGAACACCATGTTCAGGCTTCGGCAGGTAGCCCATTCGGGGGCTGGCAACGACAACTGGGCCTTCGATGATTTCTTCGTGGCGCGGTACGACAACACCTTCCTGACGTGCGCATGGAGCGGTGCCGGATCGGGCGGGGCAAGCGCACCCAGTGTAAGCGTCTCTCCTGCAGGAACCGGCTGGTTCGTGTTGCAGGGTCTGGACCCCACGGCTGGGTGCACCTACACCGACTCCGTGCTGGTAACGGTGCAGCCTGCTTTCAGCATCAGCCTGCCTGAGGACACCACCCTGTGTGATGGCCAGCCGCTGGTGATCCAGAGCACAGCCACCGCGACATCCGGCATCACCTACCAATGGGGCCCTCCCAACGCGGGCCTGAGCGCAACCACGGTGTCGGCCCCCACGGCAACACCGACAGCCACGACCACCTATTCCGTGCTGGCCACCAACCCCTCCGGATGCACCAGCTCGGATGAGATCACGGTAACGGTGGGAACGCTTGGCGCTCTCGCGGTGACCGCGGACGCCACGACCATCTGTGAGGGAGCCACCGTACAGCTCACCGCCACGGTGTCGGGTGGGTTGGACCCCATCTTCGCATGGAGCGGTCCCGGCATCATGGACCCGGCGGCACCTTCCACCGCTGCCATCCCCGGGACCACCAGCACCTACACCTGCGTGGTGACGGAACCAACCAGTGGTTGCGCGCGCGCTGCGGAGATCACCATCACCGTGAATGCCGGATACACGGCGAGCGCTGGCGGTGATGTGCACCTCTGCTCCACGCTCGGATATGGACTGGCGGTGACCCACAACGTGCCACAAGCGACCATCCAATGGGAACCCGCGACACACCTGGTCGACGCCACCATCGGGACGCCAACGATCGGCGTGGACCAAAGCGCCACTTATGTCGTGACCGTGAGTGACGTGAACGGATGTTCCGTGTCCGATACCGTGCTCATCAGCCGGGCGTTCGATGGCCTTCCCACCGACAGCGCCCTTATCCGCTGCGCCGATGACATACCGACACTCAACGCACCGGCGGCGGCAGCATCCTACCTCTGGAGCAGCGGAGCCACCACACCGGCCATCGTACCTGCAGCAGCAGGGATGCACACCATCACCCTTACGGATGCGGAGGGCTGCTCCTGGACCACCACCTATGACCTTGTGCTGCACTCCCTGCCCAATGTGGAGCTGGGACCCGACCAGCTGCTGTGTGGCGTGACCGAACTGATGCTCACCGCCGGACCGGCGGGACCCACTTACACATGGGACCATGGGGCCAGCGGGAATGCCGTGACCATCACCACGAGCGGCACCTATGCCGTAACGGTCATCGGTCAGGAAGGATGCACGGCGCGCGATTCGGTGACGATCGGCCTGTCGCCGGCGCCGCAGGACATGCTCGGGGATATCGCTCAATGCAGCACCGTCCCGGTCATCCTCGATGCCGGTGACCAGGGAACCAGTTACGCGTGGAACACGGGTGCCACCTCCCAGGCCATTGTAGTTGTGGAAAGCGGTACTTACACCGTGGTGGTGACCAATGCACAGAATTGCTCTGCCACGTTCGATGCGGTCGTAACCCTGACCGCCCCTCCAGTTGTTGACCTCGGTCCCGACAGGAGCATTTGCAGCGGTGCCTCGATCGTGCTGGGGGGGAACGACCCGGGACTTTCCCATGCCTGGTCAACCGGCGCCACGACCGCGAGCATCGAAGTGAGCAACGCGGGCACCTATTGGCTGGAGGTGGACAACGGCTACTGCCGTGCACGCGACACAGTGATCATCGGTTCACTGGCCTTGCCACAGGATCTCCTGATGAACATCGAACAATGCAGTGACGAACCGGTGGTGCTGACGGCAGGCGGCCCCGAGAACAGTTACACCTGGAGCACCGGTGCCACCACATCGTCCATCACGACAACCACCGGTGGCACCTACACGGTGCAGGTCACTGGTCAGAACGGCTGCACTGCGACACATGATGTCGTGGTGACCCTGATCGAACCTCCGATGGTGGCCCT
>CAZLGY010000024.1:0-29988 GCA_964559165.1 uncultured Chryseobacterium sp. | reverse complement strand
CGGTGATCACGCACCCATAACTGCCCGGCGCCAGCAGGCCCAGATCGATGGTGGTGGCCGTGCTGTTCACGCTCCGATCGATGAGGATGCGCCCGGTGGCATCCATGATATGCAACGTGCCCGTACCGCTGCCCTCCGGCATGGTGATGGTGAGCCGGTCGGCTGCCGGGTTGGGGAATAGGTGAAGGGCGGGTGCCGCGGCCGGCCGGGTAACGGAGGTGGGCAGGCAGATCACCGCATTGAGCCGCTGCCAGATCTCATCGTTGTAGACCGTTGGCACGAAGATGCCCTCGGTGGGCAGGTCGCCCATGCGCACCACCACCAGCCCGGTGCTCGGCGATACGTTGATGATCTGGCCGTTCTTGCCCAATGCGCTATAGGCGTCCTGCGGGGCGTTGGGCATGGCCGGGCCGGTGAGCGGAAAGGGGACACCGGGCAGCATGTAGGTGCTGGTGCCGTTGAGCCACCAGAGGTAGCCATAGCCTTGGTTGAACGGCTGTGACGTGGTGGTCATCGCGGAGAAGTAGTCCTGGTCCGTGAGGATGGGCGTGCCGTTCCAGCGCCCCCTGTCCAGCGCCAGCAGCCCAAAGCGGGCCATGCTGCGCGCCCTGCTGATGAAGACGTTGTTATAACCGACCTGGAAATAGAGCCCGGTGATGCCGGTGGTGCTGGTGAGCCGGCTGTTGAGGAAGGTGTTGAGCGGTTGCCCCGTGGCACTTTCCAGCACGCCGTCCAGCAGGGTGTATGGGGCGTTGTGGTAGGACCACCGCGTGCCCGGGGGCGCGAGGAAGGTGAGGCAGGCGGGGTCGGTGCAGTCCAGGTCCCCGCCATCATCCAGTCCTGTGGTCATGGTCAACTGGTTGCGCACCGTGATCGCTGCTTCCTGCTCCGGGGTGCAGTTCGTCCAGCCGGTGCCGAGGTAGTTGCTGGAGGGGGCGTCCAGGTCCAGCAGGCCCTCCTGGTGTGCGATGCCCGCAAGGAAGGCGGTGAGGCTCTTGCCCGCGCTGGCCCAATACCATACGCTGTCCGTGGTGAAGGTGCCGAAGTAGCGCTCCAATACGATGCGTCCGTCCTTGAGCACGATGAAGGCCTTGCTGTTGCTCTCCTCCAGGAAACCGTACAACTCTGGAAGCTGGTCCGTGCACCATCCGAGCGATGCGGGGTCGGAGGTTGCCCAGGTGCTGCCGAACAGGGGCGGGTAGTAGAGCTCCTGAGCTTGGAGCCTGCCTGCTGAAAGCGAGATGATCAGGAGGAGGAGGGTGCGCATCAGGGAGTAGGACGTTGGGCGGTGCGAAAGGTTCGATCGGTGCGTGGTGACCGCGTTCAAGGGCGCTGGGCCATCGCATCCGATGCCGACCGGAACCCCTTGCCAGCGACCGAAGGGCGCCGGGGCATTCCGGGCGTTCGTCATCGCCGTGTGCGGTCCACTTCCTTCACAAGGCGGCCATTGTCGTAGTGGAGCTCGCGGTAGATCTGCCCATCGGGGCTGTAGTCGTAATGCACACCGTGCTCCCTGCCGTTAAGCCACGTCTCGGTGTACTTGCGGGTGCCGTTCTCGTAGAAGTACTCCCATACCCCGTGTTCCACGCCATTGGCGAAGCGGCCCACATATTCAAGTTGACCGTTGGCGTAATAGACCTTCTCCATCACCTTTTCGGCCTCCTCGCCTTTCCCTTTCATGTACACCACCACCTCGGGCTTGTTGTTGGAGTGGGTGGCTGCCACGAACCGATGGGTGGAACAGGCTCCGAAAAGCAGCAGTGCGCCGAGCGACAAAGCGGTGCGGAATGGCATGGTCCGGCGAAAATACGGTGAAAGACCGCCGCGCGTCCAGTGGTCAGGCAGGGTACACAGGTCCATGGTCGACGTGGGGGATGCCAATTCAAAAAAGATCCTTCGGGCTGCGTTCCCTGAAGGTCTCCCCGGTCCCCTTCGACCTGCCGCAGGGCGCGTGACAGGAGTTGGTATGGCAAAGGTGGATCGGTGTCCGCCTCGGTCCGTTCGAGCCCGGCGGGGTCAGAACCAGGCCATGAGCTTGATGTTGAAGCGGCGCGGGGTAAGGAAGTCGGGAATGGAGTACTGGCGGCCGCTCACATCGGTGATCCAGGTGTAGTCGATGGTGTTGTTGATGTTGAGCAGGTTGAAGACCTCCACGCTCAGCCACAGGTCGTTGATATGCCGCAGCCAGTTGGTCTTCTCCTGGCCCTTCGCACCGAGCAACTGCTTGCTGAAACCGATGTCCACCCGGCGATAGAGGCTGGTGCGAAGGGTGTCGGCATAGCGCTCGGCATCGGGTGGCCCGAAGGGCAGGCCGGTGCCGAATACCACGCTGAGCTGCACTTTGAAGGTGGGCCAGCGTGGCATTTCGTCCTGGAAGAAGAAGGCGACGTTGACACGCTGGTCGGTGGGGCGCGGGATGGACCCCGGTTCGATGCGGGTGCTGTCCACCGCCACCTGGTCGAAGGTGAAGCCGGGCCTGATGGTATCACCGGCGGCGTTGGTGCGGATGTAGTAGAAGTCGTTCACCAGGTCCTCACGGGTGCTCATCACACTGGCACCGATCCAGCTCTCGATACCGGGGATGAACTCGCCGTTGAGCTTCATGTCCAGCCCGGTGGCGAAGCCGTTGGCGATGTTCTCTCCGTAGTAGCGTATGCGGACGTTGTCCACCTCATAAGGGATGAGGTCGTCCAGTTGTTTGTAATACGCTTCGGCAGTGAACTTGAAGGGGCGTTCCCAGATGCTGAAGAGGCGGTCCATGCCCAGCAGCAGGTGGATGGACCGCTGCGCACGGATGGTGGGGTTGAGCGTGCCATCGAAGCGCCGCATCTCGCGGTAGAAGGGAGGTTGGTAA
This sequence comes from uncultured Chryseobacterium sp., assembly GCA_964559165.1. Taxonomy (GTDB): domain Bacteria; phylum Bacteroidota; class Bacteroidia; order Flavobacteriales_F; family PHOS-HE28; genus PHOS-HE28. Next base: position 27,134 of record CAZLGY010000024.1, on the reverse strand, counting down.
TAAAGCCCGGTGGCCAGCCAGAAACTGTAGTCCCGGTCCACGGTATCGCCTTTGGCGGTGAGCGACTTCCACCCTGGATGGAACGTGAGGCGGGCACGCGGGCTCACCACGGTCTGTCCGTTGTAGCTCCAGTACTGGGCGCGTGCCCCCGCGATGAGGGTCCACCAGCGGTCGTTGCCCGTGTCCCAGCGCCAGGTGCTTTGGGCGTAAGCTGACGCGCGCACCGAAGCGATGTCGAGCCTGCTCTTGAGCACATACCGTAGTTCGAGGTCGTCGCCGGTGTTGATCGGTGCACTGTACCCGGCGGAATCGATCATCGTCCACTCGCTGAGGCGGTCGTTGATGACCTCGCTACGGACATCCGCGCCCCATTGCAGGTAACTCTTGGGGCGTTGCAGGTAGCCTTTGTGGGCAGCGCTCACCACCGTGGCGTCGAGCTCATTGCGTGCATGGTCCAGGAAGCCACCGATACCGAGGTCCCGCACCACTTCACCGAACTGCTCGCTGCCGAGGTCGCGCTCCAACTCGCCCAACCGGTATTCACCCAGAATATCGAAGCGCTCGCTCTCGATGGTGCGGAACGCACTGGTGGTGAATTTCAGCAGCAGGTCATCGGTGGCCTTGTAGTTGATGTTGAGCGCGCCGAAATAGGTCTCGAAGGCGGTGCGCTCCTGCCCTTCGAAGAACACCGTGAAACGCAGCGCCTCATTGAAGCTGCCGAACTCCGTTTCCCGGTCCTGCGGGATGAGGCCATAGGTGTTGCGGGAGTACAGCCCCAGGAAGCCCACCTCCAGCCTGTCGGTAAGGTCGTACGTCCAATAGCTCTGCAGGTCGGTGTAGACGGGGCGGTATTCACCCTGGGTGTCAAGGCCGGAAAGGAGCAGCTGGTTGCGCCGGTAGCGGATGCCGGTGATCTGCCGAAGACGGGCGCCCCGCATGGCGTTCTCGATGTGTGCCGAACCGCCCATCAATCCCGCGCTGGCACTGCCTCCAAAGCCTTTGGGGCGCTTGTACTTGATATCGAGCACGCTGCTGAGCTTGTCGCCATACCGGGCCTCGAACCCGCCCGCACTGAAGTTGATGCGTTCGATGAGGTCGGGGTTGGGGAAGCTGAGGCCCTCCTGTTGGCCGGCCCGCACCAGGAAAGGGCGATAGACCTCGATGTCGTTCACATAAACGAGGTTCTCGTCGAAGTTGCCCCCGCGCACACTGTAACCGGCGCTCAGCTCGTTGCGCATGGCCACGCCGATCTGTCCGTAGAGCAGGGATTCAACCCCCCCCTGCGGAGTGGGATTGAAGCGCGCGATCCTCGGGTCCAGGGAGGTGATGCCCTCCTCACGCTCACGGCGCCTGATCCCTTCCACATCCACGATGCCAAGCATGCGGAGCTTCAGGTTGATGTCCAAGGTGCGCTGTTCACCGGCCCCCAATGCGACGGTGCGTTCCTCGGGCAACAGCCCGGTGTAGCTGAAGCGCAGGGTAAGGGTGCTGTCCGCCGGAAGTTCCAGGGTGTACCGCCCTTGTTCGTCGCACACAGCGCCAAGGTTGCCACCCACCACCACCACATTCGCCAGCGGCAGGGTCGCTCCCAGTTCATCGCGCACCAGTCCGATGAGGGTGCCGGTTCCTTGTGCGCTGCTGGCGGCGGAAAGCAACAGGGCGGTCAGGAACAGCAGCGGCCGGATCATGGAGCAGGTCGGCTAAGGTAACGGCCCACTCCGCAGCGAAGTATGTAGCGGCGCAACACCCCACCTTTGCATCATGGACGCCCACGCTCCCGACCCCCGCGCAGCAGCCTTCCTGCGCCTGTTGAAGATCATGGATGAACTGCGCGAACAGTGCCCGTGGGACCGCAAGCAGACCATGGAGACCCTGCGCCCGTTGACCATCGAGGAGACCTACGAATTGGGGGATGCCATCCTGGAAAAACATGCCGATGGCGTGAAGAAAGAGCTCGGCGACCTGCTGTTGCACCTGGTGTTCTACGCCCGGATCGGCAAGGAGCAGGGGGCCTTCGACATCACCGATGTGCTGCACGGTATCTGCGACAAGCTCATCCACCGCCACCCCCACATATACGGCGATGTGAAGGTGACCGATGAACATGAAGTGAAGGCCAATTGGGAGAAGATCAAGTTGCAGGAGAAGAACCGCATGGGTGGCCAGGCGAAGAGCGTGCTGGAAGGTGTTCCCAAGGGGCTGCCCAGCCTGGTGAAGGCCATCCGCATCCAGGACAAAGCGCGCGGCGTCGGGTTCGACTGGGAACACCGCGACCAGGTGTGGGACAAGGTGCATGAAGAACTGCGCGAACTGAAGCACGAAGTGGACCGTGGTTCGGAGCGGCAGGCCGAAGAGCTCGGTGATGTCCTGTTCAGTGTGGTGAACTACGCGCGGTTCCTTGGTATCGACCCCGATGAAGCGCTCGAACGCACCAACCGGAAGTTCATCGAACGCTTCCAATTTCTCGAGCGAGAGAGTACCAAGGACGGCAAGGTGATGGGGGAGATGACACTGGCTGAAATGGATGTTTACTGGGAACGTTCCAAGCAACTGTGATGGAGGCGCTCCGGGCAGTTCTGTTCAGCATGCTGGTCGGTTTTCACAATGCCCTGGAACAGGATGACCGCGGGATGGAGGAACATCGTGGCCCACGCATCGAGCGCCGTCATTGGGTGGCGCCAGAGGCCAACTCGCCGGCCCGCTGTTTCTTCTGGGCCGGTAGCAGCCTGCTCAATTGATGAGGGGGCGGCACACCGGGCGGATGGTGAGCCTGTGAACTTCACATTGCCGTGACGTGATCGAGGCAGGATCGCCCGACCTTTGCAACCCTTCCGGGCTGCTGATGCGCACCGTTCTTCGCTCCACCATGCTGACCGCGGTCCTGCTCACAGGTGGCGCGATGATGGCACAGGTCCCCACCAAATGCCTGGAGATCGAACGGATCCTTGTGGACGCGTGCAGCCCGACCGATCTGTGCCCCGGCTCCAGTGAAGGGCGCAACGAAATGGTGCGCTTCCGGGTGGGGCCGGCCCCCATCGCCTTGGGCGACCTGGAGGCCGACTGGCCCAACAACCCCTGGCGGGGGCTGGTCCAGAACAGCACCACCGCACAACTCACCGCTGCGCTCAATGCCACGGTCTCCTCCTGCGGATACCTGCTGGAGCCGCCGGGCGGCATCCTGCCACCAGGTGCCCGCGTGCTCCTGGTCACCAGCACGGAGATGTGCGTGGCCGCCAACCCCTTCACCGCGCTCGTCGATACTTTATACATCGTGTTCCAGGCCCCCGGTAACTCCCAAGGTCATTTCGCCAACAGTCCCGCCGTTGGAGCTCCCGAGAGCCCCGATCCACCCGCTGGCACCAGTGTGCGCACGCTGATCATGTTCCATACGGTCGGAAACTGCAGCGATACCGCAAGTTATGTGCGTGAATCGCTGGTGAACTTGAACGGGCTCCATGCCGGTCCCAGTGCGGTGAACGACGGCGCCACGGCCGGTTTCTCCTGGCCTGGTGTGCCTCTGGTGACCTATGCGAACCTTGGATGCCAGGCCCCGATCGAACCCTTGGTCGTGGAGGCAACGGCGCTCGGTACGCTTTGTGGCGGTGCGCCCGTAGCCCTGCAGGGCACCGTGCAAGGCAATGCACTTGCGGTGTCATGGTCCGGAGGCGCGGGCACATTCAGCGACCCCACAGCGCTCAGCACCACCTACGCACCTGCCCCGGGCGAGACCGGTACGGTGGTATTGACGCTTTGCGTGGGAACGGATTGTGCGGTGCCGGTGTGCAGTACGGTGGAACTGTCAGCTGGCGACGGCCCCGTGCTCACGGTCAGCCCTGCATCGCCCCAGGTTTGCGCCGGACAGGCCGTGGAGCTCACCGCGAGCGGTGCGGATGGCTATCAATGGGACAACGGCGCCACCGGTCCTGTCCTCACTGTGACCCAGCCGGGCACCTATGAGGTACTGGGTAGCAATGCATGTGGTACGGACAGCATCAGCATCACGGTCGCTGCAGGCTCCGCTCCCGAGGTGGACATCAGCGGTCCGGGCAGTTTCTGCGAAGGCAGCAGTGTCGTGCTGCAGGCCAGTGGTATCGGCACCTTTGCGTGGAATACCGGTTCCAATTCGGCGGTGCTCACCGTGAACACCCCTGGCACCTACACGGTGACCGCTTCCAACACATGCGGCACGGCTGTCGCGTCAGTCGTGGTGACGCAACTGCCATTGCCGCAAGTGACCATTGCAGGTGTCACATCGTTCTGTGCAGGCGCCAGTACCATGCTCACCGCGGGCGGCGCCGACACCTTTACATGGAGCACCGGTACAACCGGCGCCACGTTGAACGTGGCACAAGGGGGCACCTACTCCGTGGTGGGTGCCAACGCATGTGGCTCCGGCAATGCGGTTGTGACCGTGTCCGAGCTACCCTCACCTTTACTGGTGGTCACGGGTGGCGGTGTCATCTGCCCGGGCGGGACCGCTGTGCTGACGGCCTCCTCCAACGCCACCGTGAGTTGGAACACGGGTGGGACAGGGTCCACGCTTGCAGTGACCGGCCCGGGCACCTACACCGCGACAGCTGTAAATGGTTGTGGCAGCGTGAGCGGGAGCGCGGTGGTGACACAGGCCGATGTGGGCAGCGGCATCGACGCTTCCGTGCTGAGCGGCTTCGCTCCCCTGTCGGTACTGTTCTCCCACAATGGGCCTGCCGGCGAATGGGACCTTGGCGATGGTGCAGTGGCCTCCGGGGGCTCGGTGTCACATGTGTTCTCGCTGCCAGGAACTTATGTGGTTACCCTGCTCGTTGAGGCCGATGGATGTTCCTTCACCGATGAGGTGGAGGTCACGGTTCTCCAGCAGGGAGCGGTGGTCACGGAGGAGGTGAGCTTCATCGGTATGCCCAATGTGGTCACCCCGAACGGTGATGCGATCAATGAGCTCCTGCTGCCCATCGCGCAACGGATCGTGCGCTTGGAGATCATCATCTACAACCGATGGGGGCAGCAGGTGGCCATGATCGACAGACCGGGACAGGGCTGGGACATGCGCGATCCCTCCGGGGCACCTGTAGGGGATGGCACCTACTTCTATACGCTGAACGCCTGGGGGGGGGATGGTGTTGACCATGTGCGGAACGGGTCATTCACCGTGCTGCGTTGATGGTGGGCCACCTTCCATACCGTTCGTGCGTCCTGTTGCCGATGGGATGTGCCATGGGTCGTATCGGTATTTTGCTGATGGCCTTGCTGGTGGGAGCATCTGCCCAGGGCCAATGTCCCGTCACGGTCACCACATTCCCCTACACGGAGAGTTTCGAAGCGGCTGCGTCGTGGACCAGTGGCGGAACAGGGAACGACTGGGCATGGGGCACACCGGCACACCCCACCATCAACAGCGCAGCGACCGGTACCAAGGCTTGGTGTGTGGGTGGGCTCACCGGTACTTACTACACGTTCGGGGAACAGAGCTTCCTGGAAGGGCCTTGCTTCGACCTCAGCGGCGTGGCTTATCCATACATCAGTTTCAGCCTCTTCTGGGAATGTGAGCGCACCTATGATGGGATGGCCTTGCAGTATTCGCTCAACGGTGGTGGCAGCTGGACCAACGTGGGGTCTGCAAGCGGTCCTTCGGATTGCCTCAACGCGAACTGGTACAACACGACCAACATCAACAACCTGCAGCTTGCCAGCCCCCGCAACGGATGGAGCGGTCGCATAGGTCCCACCCAGGGGTCCTGTGCAGGTGGGCAGGGGAGCGGGGGGTGGGTCACCGCTTCGCAGTGCATCGGTTACCTGGCCGGTGAAACCAGTGTGAAGTTCCGCTTCGTGTTCGGCGCCGGCACGCAGTGCAACGATTACGACGGCATCGCGATCGATGACATTTATGTGGGCGAGGCCCCGTCCAATGTGGCGGCCTTCAGCTATACCTGTAATGGGGGAACGGTGGGCTTCACACAGAATGCACCGCTGTGCCCTACGGGTTTTGCGTGGAACTTCGGTGATCCCGCCTCCGGTGCCGCCAATACGAGCACCGCTGCGAACCCAGCACATGTGTTCACCGCTCCGGGTACCTACCAGGTCACCCTGACGGTGAACGGACCCTGCAATGCGCCCGGCAGCATCACGCTTCCGGTCACTGTACTGGGGGTGGCCATCGATGCCGTGGAACCGACCTGCGGTGCGGCCAATGGTTCACTTGCGGCTGTGGTGACCGGTGGCGGACCCTATGCGTTCACCTGGACACCTGGAGGGCAGAACACCGCCACCATCGGGGGCCTTGCAGCGGGGAATTACAGCGTATCCGTGAGCGCACCGAACGCATGCGTTGCAACGGCAACGGTACAGCTCAGCAATGGCGCCACAGGTCCCTCCGTGAGCATCGCCACCACCCCGGTGAGTTGTTCCGGGGGCAGTGATGGAACCGCCACGCTTACGGTCACCGGTGGGACACCACCCTATACCTACGCCTGGTCGGGAGGGCTTCCCCCCGTGCTGTTGCAGACCGGATCGCAGGCGGGTCCGATCGGTTGCACCGTTACCGATGCGATCGGTTGCACAGGCACTGCACAGGCGCAGGTGGATGGCCCGGACGACCTGGTGGTGGAGGTTCCCGCTGTACTTGATCTCTGCGCCGGTGCACCCTTGAACGTGGTGGTCTCCGCCACGGGAGGAACACCGGCCTACACCTACACGTGGACGCCATCGTTGCCATACGATGTGTTACCCGGCAGCGCCAGCTTCAGTGTGGTGGCCACCGACCAGAACGGATGCACTTCTGCTGCCGTCAGCACCACGGTGAACGGGTCTGTCACCGAGGCCCCGGTATTCACGTGGACCGAGCCTGCAGGTTGTGCGCCGCATTGTGTCACGTTCACGGCAGAGGGTGGCTCCACCGGTGTACGTACCTGGTCCTTCGGCGATGGAGCCCAGGCGGAAGGTGATGCGGTTGAGCATTGCTTCGCGGCATCCGGTGCATTTCCGGTTTCGTTGACCTTGACCGGGCCCGGTGGATGCGTTGCAACGACCACCGTTCCCGACCTGGTGGAGGTGTGGCCCCTGCCACAACCACGGATCTCCACATCCGCCTCGGTGGTGACACAGGAGGATGCCACGTTCGAGCTGACCGCCATCGGCGCTGATGTCGATCCCGATACGGTCGTTTGGCACTTCGGCGATCCGTTGGAAAGCACTGCGACCGGCGCACAGGTTGTCTTTACCTATGGTGGCCCGGGTTGCTACACCGTGGAGCTGGAGGCATGGAGTCCGGAAGGATGCCGGGCATCCGCCACGCGTGTGCTTTGCGTGGAGGAGGAGTTCGCTGTGTATGTGCCGAACGCCTTCACCCCGAACGGGGATGGATACAATGATGTGTTCCGTGCACTGAGCCCCGTGCTAAAGCCGCGCCGGTTCGATCTGTCGGTGTTCGATCGCTGGGGGCGTTCCGTCTTCGTTTCGAACGACCTTTTGATGGGATGGGACGGAACGCTCAATGGTTCCCTGGTTCCTCCCGGTGTGTATGCGTGGCGTCTTGCATTGGTGGATGCCTTCGGGGTGGAGCATGCTCGGAGCGGCCATGTAACGCTCCTCCGATGATGGAGGTACGGTGATACTGCGCTGCTTGTGGAGCGTTGGCGGTCCGGTTCAACCGCGCAGTGCCTTCAGCTCCGCGTAGACGCGATGCAGCGGCAGTCCCATCACGGTATAGAAGCTTCCTTCAATGCGTTCAACGGTGGTATGGCCCAGCCAATCCTGCACGCCGTAGGCTCCCGCCTTGTCCAGTGGCCGGTGACGTTCCACGTAGTAGGCGATCTCATCCACGGTCATTTCCCTGAACTGGACCCGGGCCACATCGGTGAACGACCGCAGGCCATCCGGATGGCGCAGGCACACTCCTGTGCACACCTCATGGGTGCGGCCGCTGAGAAGGCCCAGCATGCGTCGCGCATCAGCCTCGTCCTGTGGCTTGTTGAGCAGCACATCGCCAACGATGACGGTCGTGTCGGCGGTCACCAGCACCTGGTCGGCAGCGAGGGTGCCCTGCCAGGCCGCTGCTTTCTTGCGGGCGAGGTGCTCTGCCACGTCCCGCACCGGCATGCCGGGGGGCGGCGTTTCGTCCACATCCACACGGGTGATCTCGACAGGCAGATCGAGCCCCTGTAGCAGCTGTCTGCGGCGCGGTGACGCAGAGGCCAGCACCAGCCGCCAGGGGTGGATGGGAGGGTGGGGCATGCTCATTGTTCAGGGAAGTGAGCGTATGAACAGGGCATAACCGATGGCCAGCACCATGGCGGCCTTCATCAATTGTCCTGCGCGCACATGCTCCGGGCGCGACCAGGCCTGGTAGGTGAAGCCGGCTGACAGGAGCAGGCAACCGATGATGCCGATACCGATGTACCAATAGGAGAAGCTGTCGCGGAGCACGTACATCCGCAGCGCAAGGAGCCCCACCACCAGCACCGCGATATGGAACAGGGCGATCCCCTTCGCCCATTTCATGCCCCAGACGATGGGGATGGTCCGGCAGCCATCGAGCGCATCGCCCTTGATATCGGCCATATCCTTCTGCAGCTCGCGAACCAACGTGCTTACAAAGGCGAAGGCAGCGTATGTGAGGATGAAGTACCAGAGGTCCTGGGCGGAGGCCTCCATTGCATACTGTTCACCGCTGGGCATGCCGATGACCGGACCTGTTGCGAACCAGGTGCGAAGGAGCGGGATCTCATAAAGTCCCACGGTAAGGGGCACCATCGCGGTGAGGGTGGCCACAAGGCCGTTACCGATGATCAGTTGGCGCTTGTAGTGTGTGCTGTAGGTCCATAGTGCACCGATGGCAAAGGCCGGGATGAGCGCCCAGCGCAATTGTCCCGACCGCCAGGCAACGAACAGCCCCAATAGGAGACCGAGACCGCTGAGCACCAGGTGGGCTGTCATGGCCACACGACGCTTCACGACGCGGCCAACGATCACCTCTCCCGGTTTGTTGATGCGGTCGATCCGGGTGTCGAAATAATCGTTGATGATGTTGCCGGCCGCGGCGATGAGCACGGTGCTCAGGACAAGCATGACGAACAACCACAGGGGCAGTTGCGGTCCGAAGCCTTCCGGCACGATGAGGTCCCCACGCGAAAACCCGCCCCCATCCTGCGCCAGCAATTGGGCCAGGCCCCGCTCCAGGAAGCCACGCACGACCCCTTCGCGCATCACCACCATGGTGGCAGCGATGATCAGCAGGTTGATCGGTCGGGAGAGTTTGAACAGGGCTTTCATGTCACCACTGGTGTGCGGCTTCGGTGAGCCAGCGCCCCTGCACCTTCAAGGCCTGCTCCAGCACATCACGAACACAGCCCCAGCCGCCTGCCTTGCCACTGATGTAGGCGCTGATGGCCTTGATCTCCTCGGCTGCATCCGAAGGGCAGCAGGGAAAGGCCACCCGCTGCATCACGCGCAGGTCGGGGATATCGTCACCCATGTAGGCGCTCCTTTCAGGGTCCAGCCCTTCGCTCACCAATGCATCGAACCGATGCACCTTGTTCTGAGTGCCAAGGAAGACCTCCTGCACGCCCAGCCTGGCCAGGCTGTCGGCCACGCCTTGTGACCGCCCCCCGCTGATGATGATGATGCGCATCCCTTCCTTGATGGCATGTTGCACCGCATAGGCATCGCGTGTGTGGAAGGTGCGCACCGGGTCGTTGCCGGGCAGCAGCAGGGTGCGGTTGTCCGTGAACACGCCGTCCACATCGAAGAGGAAGGTGTTCAGCCGGGCCAGCTTCTCCTTGTAGGTGGGCGTGCTCATGCTTGTTCGTCCGCGAAGGCCCGCATGATCCGTTCGCTTAACAGGGCATACACGGGGCGCAGTGCATCGTCATTCTCCAGCAGGTGGAGGTGGTGATCAATGGTCTGGCGATCACCCCTGCGTGCAGGACCGGTAAGTGCCTGCTCGGGGCCGAACGCGGCCACACGCTGGGCGGTGGCCCGCCAGAGCGGCGTGAGCAGGCTGGTGGGGAGCTTCTGTTCGCGTAGCAGGCGCTGGCCTTCGCGCACCAGCCAAACGGTGAGGTTGCTGGTCAATACCGCCGCGAGGTGCAGCCGTTGTCGCTGGTCAAGGGGCAGCTCCAGCACCACATCGCTCAGCTTGCTGGCCACTCCTGTCAGGACGGCGCGGGCATGCGCGTCCCCTGCATCGATCACCATGGGCACGTCACGCAGGTCCATGGGCTGCCCATGACCAAGGCTCTGGATCGGCCACAGAACGCCATGATGAGCGTGCCCATCAAGCAGGTCCATACCCACCGCACCGGCGGTATGCGCCACCACCGCCCGGCCTTTGGGTAACATGGCGGATACCTCACGGATAGCATCATCGCTCACCGCCAGCAGGATCAGGTCCGCCTCGGGCAGTGGCTTGGAGAGGTCCAGTGCCTTGCGGTCCACAAAGCGTGCGAGCTGCTCCCGGGCCTGTGCGTTGCGACCTGCAACGCCAACAAGATCAAGGCCGCAGGAGACGATGGCATGGGCCAGGTGATAGGCCATCCGGCCCGTTCCCACGATAAGGATACGTGTCATGGATGCTTGCTTGTGCGTTCGCGGATGCGTTGCCGAACTGCAAGACCGGTGCCGAGCGCCAGGAGCACACAGCCGATCCACAGGATGTTGATACCGGGGAAGACCAGTGCCTGGAGCACGACGAACTCGGACTCCGCCACCGTAAGTCCGTAATTCACGCCCCCCCGCTGTCCTTCAGAGGGCTCCACGAATGACGCTTCATCCACGGTGGCGAGACCGTATTTGACCCGCAACGGGGGGATCTCCGCCGCGCGGCCCATCACCGCCGCACCATTGGAGTAGATCACCACCGGCCTTGCCTCGAACCAACGGTCGCTGCGGTAGAGGTCGCGCACCCGCATCTGGGCCGCATAGACCGTGTAGCGTTCGCCCAGCATGCTGCGCGTGGTGCTGTCCCGCATCACATAGATGCTGTCGATGATGGCGATGGCGGTGGGCGTGACGATGGTGTCACCCACGGTCTTGTCGTAGTTGCGGTCCGGCATCCAGCCGTCGTCGCTGCTGTCGGCATCCGCCTCCAGGTCGGCGTAGCGCACATGGGTGTACAGGTCCTTGTTCCACCAATGCCGGGTGCTGGGCTCGGGCACGTTGCCGAAGCGTGGATTGATCTGGATGAAGGGATGCAGGCTGAACTGTTCCGCACCCGGTCGTGCATTGTTCCAATCCGGGGCGTACCAGAGCGCTCGCCGGCTGTGCTGTTCCACGGGCCTCCAGTGTGCGGGCTGGTCCGCCAGGAATTGGCTTCCCGCGCGGTGGTCATCGATCGCGACGAAGAGCATGTCGCCCACACGGACCGTGTCGTTCGCCCGGTAGTCACGGGGCTCAACACCATAGTAGTCCATGGCGAAATACAGGTTGTCTCCCCTGCGTTCCTTTTCACGGTAGCGCACGAAATGCCCGCCCATCCGAACGGTATCGCCCCGGTACAGCAGGATGTCCTCGTTGTTATTGAAGGCCTCGTTGAGGAAGCGCAGGTCCATGTTCCGCGTGTTGCGGCTCACCTCCTCCGTGCGGCTGGTGCTGATGAGCGCTCCCAGCAGCACCAAGGCGAAGCCCAAGTGCGCCACACTTGGCCCCGCGTTCTTCAACCGGCCTTTCAGCACCACGGTCGCGTATCCCAGGTTGGCGCAGAACGCGAAGGCGGTGGCGAAGAGCAGCGCAACCAATTCCGCCTCCGGAAGGGTGTATTCCAAGGCCCATGCCACGGCTACCGTGATCACTGTGGCCGCCAACAGGGACACCCGGATGTCACGCCAGAACTTGCTGCGGTCGCTTTCCTTCCAGCGCAGGTATTGCGTGAAGGCGACCAGCATGCTGGTGATGAAAGCGAAGGGCAGCTGCCAGCCGTTGTAGTGGTCGATGGCCTCGGAGGGGGGGGCGAACCGTGCCTCGGCGAGCTGGGCAAAGGCCTGGATCCCGGTCGTATCGGACAACCCGCGCAGCCCGCTGCCGAGGGGTTCCAGCAACAGGTTGAAGACCGGTATGCTGGTGCTGAAGGTGATCTGGACCGCGCTCAAAAGCAACACCAATGAGCCGATGAACATCCAGAACTCGCGTGACCATAACGACTCCTCGGGGTCGCTGCTGTTGAAGGCGGTCCGGTAGGCCATCAACAGATGGGCGATGGTGACCGCACCGAACACGAGGATGGCGGGTACGGGTATGTCAAGCGCCACCCCGATGAGGAGCAGTGCACCGGAGATCAGGGCGTAGAACCGACGCTGCCCCGGTTCCGGAAGAAGCGCATGGACACTTAGTCCAACGAAGAAGAGCAGGAACAGGAGCAGGCCAGGGAGCATTCCGTCCCCGGTGAAGCTGTGTACGCTGGTATCTCCCAGCACGCCGCTGCGCGTGAGGAAGGTGGAGTAGAGGACCAGGATGAAGGTGATGAGCGTGAGGAGGTATGCGCTGAACAGGGAGGTGGGCTTTCGTTTGTTCACCAGCATGAGGTGGCCCGCACCAACGAGCGTCAACCACGGCACCAATGAGGCGTTCTCAACGGGGTCCCAGGCCCAGAATCCGCCGAAGCTGAGCGCCTCGTAGGCCCACGCTCCCCCCATCAGGATCCCGGTGCCCAGCACCATCACCCCGAAGAAGGCCCACGGAAGGGCCGAAGCCATCCAGCCTTGGTGGTCGCGGCGCCACAGGCCTGCAAGCGCATAGGCGAAGGGGATGAGCGTGGACGCGAAGCCCAGGAAGAGGGTGGGCGGGTGGATGACCATCCAATAGTTCTGTAGCAGCGGGTTCAGGCCACGACCATCCGCGAACTGTGGGATGGCCTGCAGGTAATTGGGCAGTGTGGTCCAGGGCAGGCCGATGTTCTCACCGAGTTCACGGATCAACAGGAACGGGCTGTTCCCCACGCGGAGGTCGCCGATGTGGACCCCAAGGATCATGGTGGCGAGGAACACCTGCACCAACGCGATCACGGCCATCACCGGCGCCTCCCAATCGCCCCCCCCTCCGCGGCGCCAGCGCCATAGCATCACCTGTCCAAGAATGACGTGCCAGAAGGTCCACAGCAGGAATGAACCCTCCTGGCCTTCCCAGAAACAGCTGGCGATGAACTCCATGGACATGGAGCGATTGCTGTGTTTCCACACGTAATCATACTCGAACCAATGGTTGAAGAGCATCAGGAAGAGCACGCTGATGATGCCCAGCACCGCCATGGTATGGCCATGGAAGGCCAGCCGGCCCAATTGCCTCCATTGTTCGTCCTTGCGCCGTTCGGCAAGCAGGTAGGATACCAGCGCCAGCAGCGCGGCAACGAACGAGGCCGAGGTAAGGATGTGGCCCAGTTGGCCGGCCCAGGTGTGTTCTCCGATGTATGCGCTCATGGGCAGGTGGGACGACGCTCAGGGCTGGATGGGGACGGCCCCCGGCATCATCCTTCGATCCGGTTCTCTTCGTTGTACTTGCTCGGACACTTCATCAGCATGTCCTTCGCATGGAATTCGCCGTTCTCGGTGGCGGAGCCGATGAGCACCAGCCGTTCACTGCGCTCGAAGTCCTGCGGCTTGGCCTTGGCCAGGTGAACACGGCAGCTCCGCCCGTTGAGGTCCTTCATGGTGAAGGTGGTGAGGCTTGCGTTCAGGCTCGGTTCGTAGATGATCTCCGCGCTGCGGTCGAGCACCCCCACGACATGATATTCCGTACCCGGATCCCCCAAAGCCTGCGACAGGTCGGCATAGGTGCTGCTGTCGTACAGCGAACCCACCAAGGCCACCACGGATACGGCGATGATCACGATCGCGATGATGTGCGCGCGTTTCATGCGATGGTCATTTGGGCTGCCGTTGTTCCAAACGTTTAAGGCGAAGGTCCATGCGCCACATCCAGAGGCCCAGTCCCAACACGATGAGGCCTACGACGGCCACCACAACGTTGATCTTGCCGTTTCCGTGCAGGCTGTGTTCAAGCCAGCTCGGTGCGGCCTGCAGCAGGATGGGATGGATGTGGAACAGGTCCATGGGAGGGAATGCGATCAGCGGTCCAATTGTTCTGACAGGCGTGCCATTCGGATGCGAAGGTCGGCCATCCACAGCCCCAACAGCACCCACCCGGCCACCGCCGGATAGAACACGATGCGAAGCCGGTTGTCAAGGTCGAGGTCGCTGAAGCCGCTGTTCCCACCATTGCCCGGGTGCAGACTGTCCACGGCGTTGATACGCGGCACCACGAAGAGGAACAGGACCAGCAGCGCGAAGGCGAAGATGTTGTAGATCGCAGAGAGCCGTGCCCGTTTCGCGGGGTCGGCGACAGAAGCCCGAAGAACGAGGTAGGCGAGGTAGATGAGGGCGGTGACAGCGGCCCCGTTGAGCTTCACATCGTTGGTCCAGAAGGTGCCCCAGGTGGCCCGTGCCCACAAGGCACCGGTGAGCAGACCCAGTGCACAGAACCACAGCCCCACCTCAACGGCACCCACCGCAGCACGATCATGTTCCAGTGAATTGCTGCCCAAGCCCTTGATGCTGTACCATACGCTCAGGCTCATCAGCGCTACCATGGTGAACCACATGGGTACATGGAAGTGGAGGTTCCGAATGCTCTCGTACAGGATGCTCCGGTTGGGAAAGGTGAATTGCTGCTCCCCTTCCCCGGGAAGGATGTCACCGCAATCCATGGCCGGGAAGCCTTCGCCCCCCCCCTTGGTGTAGAACGCCCCCGGATAGCGGAGGTCTCCCACGACCAGGTCCGTCATGGCTTCGCGCAAGCCCACCGGCACCACCAGCGTCAGCTCAAGGTGGGTGGCGTCCTTCACCTCCACCTGCGCCGGACAGAAAGTGTCACCACCGTTCTCGAGGCGCACGGGTACTTCCCCCTGGAACCGTGTGTTGTATCCGGTCACCTGGACCTTCACGAGCCCCGCGCCGAACCGGTCCGGGGACACATGCACCAAGGCGGGTGAGAGGGGGATGTAGAGCCCCGCCACGGAAGCCGTGAACAACAATGCGATCGCCGCTATCTTCCACCACCAGTGTCGCATTCCTTCAGTCGCGCCAAAGGTACGGGAACAGGGTCCAGGCCAGGGTGATGGTGATCACGTTCAGGAACACCAGTCCGAGAACGTAGTTGCCGACCACGCTCCATGCCACACCATCCAGCGACAGCTTGCTCGCGCGCATCACCGCAAGCAGCAGGGGGAGCACCAGTGGGAACCCCAGGATGGCCATCAGCCCGATGCCATTGCCCGCACGGGCTGCAATGGCGGCGACCAGCGTCAGCACCGTCGCCAAGCCGATCGCGCCCAGCACCACGGCGAGCAGGAAGGGGCCCCAAGCCGCACCCTCCAATGCCCGGGTGCCCATGAAAAGGCTGTGGAACACGAGGCTCATCAGTGCCAGGACCACCATGTTGAAGGCGTTGTACAGGGTGCGTGCGAGCACCACACTGCGGGGATGCGCCAACGTGTACAGGTAGAGCTGCCTTCCCCCTTCCTCGCGTTGGAACGACCGGGAAAGCGCGTTGAACGCCGCGAACAACAGGATGATCCAGAACAGGGCGTTCCACAGCGCTGCCCCTTGAACGCTCCTGACCGCCAGGAACGCCACATACACAGCGCTTACCACGTAGAGCAGGAGCCCCCCCCAGGCTGCGCGCTGGCGCAGGTCCAAGGCCACCTCCAACTGCAGGAGCGTAATGATCTCGCGGGGGCGCACGGTACAAAGGTACCCCCTCGGGCCGCTTCCCTCAGCGCTTGCGTCCCTTGCCCTCGCTCACACTCACAGCGTTCGAGGCATACACCATGTAAATATCCATGGGGGGGCGCATGGGTTCCCGCATCTTCCTGTTCTCGGCTGCCGGGATCACCACCAGGACCTTGTCACCCCAGCTGCCGGCCGCGTAAGCCTTGTAGCGCTTGAACTCGGGAAGTCGTTCGTAGCGGGATCCGAACTGGCTGATCGCCTCTGGCCAGTTGCGCTCATGGCTGCGGAACAGCACGGCATCGATCTCCGCCTTGCTGAACCCTTTGCGTTCCATGAGCTCCCGCGCCCCGGCATCGTTGCCCAGGTCGTACGTGGCAAAGACCTCTTCGGGCTTCATGATCCTGGCGCGCTTCATACGCTGCCAGGCGGGGCCGCGGCTTGGCTTCTGCACCACCGGGGCGGCCTCCACCGCCTCCCAACCGCTTTTCTGTATGAAGAGATACAGGTCGCCCTTGGAGCGCAGCGACTCGTTCATGTGGTAGTTGCTGGCAACAGGGAGCTCCAGCACACTGATGGTCCCTGCTGCGGAAGGCAGGTCGCACACGTGCAAGGCATGCAGGTTGCGGATGGCTCCTGTCAGGGATCGCCTGGAACTGTCCGTGGCGAGGCCTTCGGGCCATAGCTGCCTGCCGCTCATCGTGTTGATGCGCGCAAGCAGGTCGTCGCCGATCCCCGCATCCGCCAGGCCTGAACGGATGGCATCATCATGGGCCGGATCCACCAGTGGAAGGAGGGCCGATGGATCGATGATGCGTGCCTGCTGCTGGCCGCTTGCGGTGTATGAGGCGAACACGGCAAGGCAAAAGGGGAGGATGGCGCGGATGTTCATGCCTTCTACTACGCAGGGATGCTGCTCCGGGTTTCACCCTGCATGCGTTCATCGCCAACCGCGCGAACTTTGTCACCCTTGGAGCGTTCCGTTGCCATGTTCCACTATCACCTCCCCTTCAGCGTTTCTGCGCTGTTGTTCGTCAGCTGTTTCAACACGGTCCAGGTGGCCCCGCCACCATCCCAGAACCCCACCGCTCCAATGTCCTCCTTCCACTCCCTCACAGCAAATGACATCCACGGCAACCCGGTGCAGATGGCGCAGTTCGCCGGGAAGAAGCTGCTGGTGGTGAACACGGCGAGCGAATGCGGCTACACACCCCAATACAAGGCGCTTCAGGAGCTTTATGCGAAGTACAAGGACAAAGGGCTCGTGGTCATCGGGTTCCCGTGCAATGATTTCGGCGGACAGGAACCGGGCAGTGCCCCGGAGATCGAGCAGTTCTGCCAGAAGAACTATGGGGTGACCTTCCCGCTCATGGACAAGGTCCGGATCAAGGGCAACGAGCCTTCACCGGTGTACAAATGGCTCACCCGCAAGTCCGAGAACGGTGTGCTGGATGCCGAGGTGAAGTGGAACTTCCACAAGTTCCTCATTGATGAGCAAGGACACCTGGTGAAAGTGTTGGGGAGCGGTATCAGCCCCAACGACGAGGAGGTGCTCTCCTGGTTGAACGACTGATCCGGCCGGGTAGCGCACCTTTGCGCCATGTCCCTTCCGAACTCCCCCGTTCCGGTCCAGGTGGACCTGCTTTGCATCACGGCACACCCCGATGATGTGGAGATAAGCATGGCAGGAACCGTGCTGCATCATGTATCACTCGGCCACCGGGTGGGCCTGGTGGACCTTACCGCCGGCGAACTGGGTACCCGGGGCACGCCCGAACTGCGTGCGAAGGAGGCAGAGGCGGCACGGCGGGTGTTGGGAGCGGAGTTCCGGTATCAATTGGGATTGCCGGACGGGTTCTTCAGGCCGGACAGGGGATCGCTGTTGAAGGTGGTGGCCGCCATCCGCAGGCACCGACCGCGCGTTCTGGTGACGAATGCGGTACGCGACAGACATCCTGACCATGGACGGGCCGCTGCGCTGGTGGCTGAGGCTGCCTTCCTGAGCGGCCTTCGTCGCCTGGAGCTGGAGGGGTCGGATGGATCGCTCGGACCATGGCGCCCCAACACGGTCTTGCATGCCATCCAGGACCGATGGATCGACCCGGATATCGTGGTGGACATCACCCCGTATTGGGATCGGAAGATGGAGGCCTTGCGGTGCTTCGCTTCACAGTTCCACGACCCGGGGAGCACGGAACCCGTGAGCCCCATCTCCACGCCGGAGTTCCTGCCCTTCCTCGAAGGGCGTACACGCGAATTGGGCCACCTGCTCGGCGTGCCTTTCGGTGAGGGTTTCACCGTGGTTCGAGCGCCGGGTGTGCCCGATCTTACCGCCTTGGGCTGAACTCACGCACCCGTAAGCCTTTTCAGCAGCAGTAGCACGGCATGCCGATCCGCAGCGGTGGGCACCAGCTCACGCCAACCGGCACCGGTAAGCACCTGAAAGGACCGCCATTGGTAAACGACCGATGCACAATAGGCGAGGCTGGCGCTCCAGGCGGCGCCGTGGAGGCCCCATCGAGGGATGGCCCATGTCGCAGCCAACAAGGTGACCACCGCACCGATACCGCTCCCGATCGCGTTCCTGCGTACCTCGCCCGCGCCGCTCAGGTAGTGGCTCAGTGCCTGCGAAGCGGCCATGGCCACGAGGCCGGGAAGTAACGACCAGAGCAAGCCATGGAGCCCATGCACCTCCGGGCCGAACAACCACTGATAAAGCACCTCCGGAAGCAATAGCAGGGTTCCGGTGAACGCCGCCGTTACCAGTACCGATACCTTGACCGCAGCGAGCGTCAATGAACGTTCAAGCCGGGCATCCGATGCGTTGCTCACCCGTGCGTACAGCACCATGCCGATGCTCTTCGGCACCATCCATCCTCCCTCGGCCAATTGGATGCCCACCGAGTAGATGCCCAGTCCGGCCAACCCCACCCACCGTTCCAGCAGAAAATAGGCGTAGCGGTAGTTCAGCAGCTGCAGAGCGTTGGCGGCTTGAGCGGAAAGCCCTTGCCGGAACAATGCTCCGTAGGGGCGTTCCAAGGGCAGGGCAGGAGCGGGGCCCGTTCCCATCGAGAGATGGCCGGACAGCAGCAGCACCACGCCGTTGGCTATGGCACTGGCATGCACATGGTCCATCACAGTGGCATCTCCCTGGTGCAGGAAAAACAGGAAGAGACCCGTTTGCAACGCGGCCTGCAGGACCAGCAGGGCGTTGTGTGCGGCAACGCGCTGGCGGCCAAGGATGATGCCCAGGTGCAGGTTGATGCCGCCTTGCAGGGTGGCGATGCCGGCCACCGCGGCTTGCCAGGGCGCCGGCACCATACCGGTTGCACGCAGCAGGAAAAAAGCGGTGATGCCGGTTGCGAGGGTCCACGCATAGCCCGGACGCCGCAGCGCTTCGGCGCCGAAGCGCGGGGTCAGGTATACCGCCCCACCACCGGATACCACATTGTTAACCAACAGGATCAAGGCGGTGCCGAGGATCAGGAGGCTGATGGTACCCAGTCCTTCCGCACCGAGCAGCCTGCCGGCCGCCATCACGACCATCAGGTTGAGCAAGGTCACCACTACACGGGTGCCCACGGTACCCATTACAGCGCGGATCATCGGTCCTTTTTCCGGTGTTTACGATGCCTGTCCGCCCGCTGCTTCGCATCTTCCACATGTCGTGGCGTCATGTGCCGAAGCCCGTCCACCAGGGTAACCCCGTCGATGGCGGCGACCGTTCGCGTTCCATCGGGGTATTGACCGTTGCGGAAGGGGCCTACGCGTCGCTCGGCCACTTCGCGGAAGCTTGACGGGCTCAGCTCCAGCACCCGGTGGATGACCACGTGCGGTGCCATCGGGTCCGATCGGTCGAGTCCGGGCCGCCAAAGTGAACCGCCGTGCACGAAGGGCGTGCCCGCCGGTCGGGCCCCCTTGATGGCCACACGAACGGGATTCCCGGCGTGCGCCGTGTAGGGACCTTCCAGTGTATCCGAATGGAACACCAGCAGCCCTTCGTCCGGAAGGTCGGCGCCACAGCCGAACAGCCACCACCGGCCTCCGAACTCCACCAGGCTGGGGGCGTGCAGCGCAGATGGCCACAACACGGCTGCTGCATCGCTGCCATCCAACGATGCGTTCAAACGATGGAGCAGCGTGCGGTCCTGTTCCTTGTTGGACACGATGAAGAAGGTGTCGGGACCGTGTTGCAGTGTGAAGGGATAATGCAGGTCCTTCGCCAGTTCCAGTAAGGCCCGTGACCGTTTCAACACGTTGTCCTGCTTGGGCCTCATCCTTGAGATGGACCATGGACGGCCCGGCTGCCCCTTGGAATAGAGCACGTTGAGGTCTCCATCGCTGTCCAGCAGTCCAAAGGGCTCCATGCGCTGCGCACCAAGTTCCGGCGGTGGCAGCCATCGGATGTTCAGGTTGGGGCGCTCCTGCAGCAGGTGTTCGATCGGTTGCGGCAACACCCCGATGTTCCACTCCACCGGTTTCGTACGCCTGCGGCGTAAGCGGGGCAGCATGGGCAGTAACCGTGCGATACAGGCCAGCGGACCCGGCGCCCCGATCTCCGTGCCGGTCCGTTGCTCCGCCTCCACCCGGCCCTGCTTCAGGAGCTGCAGCGGCCAGTCAAGGGCTGCATGCATCATGGCCCTCAGCCGCTCGGGATGGTGCAGGCAACCGGCTTCCCGCACTACATTCCATCGCCCCCCCTCATAGCGTTCCAGGGAGAGGTGTGCATACGGGATGCGGAGTATGTGCTCCACAAGGCCGGGGGGGGCGCCTTCCCAACCCGCCGGGGTGGCCCAGCGGTAGGACCAGAGCCCATGCGCCGCAATGCCATCGAGGGCTTCGGCCGGTGTCCCGCCCAGGTGGATCAACACCTGCACCTCTTCTGCCAGCAGGCGGTCGCGCACCTGGTCAAGGTCCCCGCGGACCACTGCCGCTGGCATCGGTTCCTCCCGATGTACGCGCCCCAGGATGCCGCGTCCGCGTGCACGCAGGTATCGCTTGCGCAACCGTTCACCGAGCCACGGGAGTGTTGCGGCATCACGACCGCTGTCGAGGATGAAGCGCAGGTCCACCGATGCATCCCTGCCGAGCGCCTGCACCAATTGCAACTGCCAGTTGGCGAGGTCGCGAAGGGAAAGGGCCACGCCCACACGAACGGGTCGTTCAGCGTGCATGGAGGATACGTTCGTAAAGGGTGCGGAAACCGGATCCCACGGCCGCCGCACTGGACCGGGACCGCACCGTGGCACGGATGCCTTCCGGCGGGTAGTTTGCGTGATGCAGCAGCAGATGTTCCATGGCAGCGGCCAGTCCCGGTCCATCATCCACGCCGACCAGGACGCCGTTCTCCGGTAAGATGAACGCCTCAGGGCCCCCACATCGTGTGGCGATGACCGGTTTGCCCATGGCGAGGCCCTCTCCGGTCACGACGCTGAAGGTCTCCACGCGGCTGTTCACGATGACGGATCCGGCATTCGCCATGTGGTCGAGCACGGCTGCGTTCGGAAGCCGGCCCCGGAAAATGACCCGCTCGCGCAGGTCGAGCTGCACACAGAGGTCTTCCAGCATGGCTCTGTCGGGGCCGTCACCGATCAGTTCCAAGCGGGCGGCGGGGTATCGCTCCTTGATCGCTGCCAATGCCTTCAATACGCCGCTCACGTTCTTGATCGCATCCACCAGGTCGGCCACCATCAGGAAATGGCCGGGCGGCCCCGGGGGGGGCAATGGTCTGTCCAGTCCGGGCACCACATTGGGCACCACCGTATACGTTCCGATCAGGCCGGTGGCCTTCATGTGCGCCCCAAGATGGTCAGAGACGGTGGTGATGGCGTTCGCCCGGCGAAGCACGCTCCGGCAAAGCCAGCGGTACCAACCCGGGCGATGTGTGAATGCACCCGTCATGAAGCCGCTGCTCTGTTCGCTCACGATGTACGGGGTACCAGTACGCAAGCGCCACCACCAGGCGAGGATGGCCGGTCGCAACAGGATATGCGCATGCAGGATGTCCGGGCTGCCGCGTTCCCGCAGCAACCGCGCCATGCCGGCACGGGTGGCCGTCAGGTAGCGCTGCAGGTTGATGAGCGTACGCCAGGCGGACGGACCGCGGCGGCAGCGGGGATAGTAGCAGTGCAGCTCCCAAAGGCCATCCTCCTCCATCACCTCCAGTGTTCGCTCTGCACGGTCCAGTGCGGTGATGAAGAGCACGCTCACCTTGGCCTGCGCTGCCGTGGCGATGGCCTGCTTGCGGAGAAAGTCCCCGAGCTGCGGGTCGTTCCTTCCCGGGAACCACTTGGGCAGGAATAGCACGTGCATGGGGCCTGCAAGGTACGGAGGTGGCTGTCCTTGGACCCGCACGCTGCGCATGGTCGTCTTGAACGTTGTGGCAATGGCAAGCGCCCGAACGATTATATTTGCACCCCCGTTGCTCGTGCGACGGGGAAATGGTGGTTGTAGCTCAGTTGGTTAGAGCGCCGGATTGTGGTTCCGGAGGTCGCCGGTTCAAGCCCGGTCTACCACCCAGCGACGGAAGCGCCCTCACGGGCGCTTCTGCGTTTGGAGATATGGCGTTCATGGCCATGCAGGTTGCCGGCCGGTGTCACAGGGAGCAGGGATGCATCGTCGGAGCGCTCATCCGGCAGGAAGGTCGGCGCCGTGCTTGCGGTTCCCCTGGACGGTATTGGAGTTCCAGGTTACCCGGTGTTCAAAAGTGGCTTTTCGTTGAGGGCAATCATGCACATGGCAGATGCTGCACGAGCGCGGGATGCAGGGGTCCATGTGGATGAACAGTTCCACCGGGTGCCCGCCATCCCTGTTCACCAGCTCTTCCATGGCGGCGATCTCCTGATGCGCCTGCTCGAGAGTGAAATACCAGGGCAGGGTCACATGGCAGTCGATATGCAGCACCGTTCCATACTTGATCATCCGGAAGTTGTGAAGGTCCACCCATTGCGGTCGGCGCGCCGACTCGATGCGTTGGATGAGCGCGTCACCCAGTTCATGGTCGGCCTCATCCATGATACCCGCCACCGATCGCCGGAAGATGCGCAGACCAGTGAACAGGATGTAGATCGCGAAGAGGATGGCGAACAACTGGTCAAGCCATAGCAGGCCTGTGATACGGATGAGGAGGAGGCCCGCCAGCATGGCCACGGTGCTCCAGGCATCGCTGAGCAAATGGGTCCCGCTGGCCTCCATGGTGATGGAGCGCTGGGCACGCCCCCGGGTGCGCAAGGCCAGGCCCATGAGCAGGTTGAGCCCGCCGGCGATCGCCGTGAGCATGATGCCGGTGCCGAGGTCGTGCAACTGCTGATGCTGCAGCAGGGCCTGCACCGCCCGCCAGATGATGGTGATGCCAGCGAGCATCACAAGGCCGCCCTCGATGCCGGCACTGATGAACTCCACCTTGCCATGCCCGTAGGGATGCTCGCGGTCACGGGGCTTGGCCGCCAGCACAAGGCTGTACAGCGCGAAGCCGCCGGCCACCACGTTCACGATGCTCTCCAGGGCATCGCTGAGGATGGTGTTGCTGTGCGTGATGCGCCAGGCCAGGAACTTCACGCCCATCAGCGCGAAGCCGGCGAGGACCACCATGGCCTGCAAACGGATATGCGGAGCCCATCCCACGGTGCCAAAGTACGTTCCGAGCACAGTTGCACATCGCCGCAGCACATGGCGCAGCGGCAATGCCCAAGCACCGCCAGGCCATGTTCGCAGGGAAGGCCGTGTCCGCCAGGGCATGTTTTTTTGCCATTGTCGTTCTACGTGGGAGCGATTTACTCGTAACCTTGCCGCCACAAACCCCTAAACCAAGTCCTGCCATGTTCATCCTGATGGCCGTTGTGTTTGTCCTTGGGTACTTCGCGATCGCCTTGGAACATCCGTTGAAGGTGAACAAGGCGGCGTCGGCCATCATCACGGGCGCGGTCGTATGGACCATCCTCATGCTCGGCCAGTCGAGCATCCTGCCGGAACTCGGCGACCATGGCCATGAAGGGTTGTTGCATCATCTTCTGGAGCACCTGGCGGACATCGCGAGCATCCTCTTCTTCCTGATGGGCGCGATGACCATCGTGGAGTTGATCGACGTACACGAGGGTTTCCGGGTCATCACCGACCGCATCAAGAGCACCAAGATCAGCACGTTGCTCTGGGTCGTCGGTCTCATCACGTTCTTCCTCAGCTCTGCCTTGGACAACCTGACCACGGCCATCGTGATGTGCGCGCTGCTGCGGAAGCTGATCAAGGACAAGGAAACGCTCTGGATGTTCTCCGGCCTGGTGGTGATCGCTGCCAACGCTGGCGGTGCGTGGAGCCCTATCGGCGATGTGACCACAATCATGCTGTGGGTGGGTGGACAGATCACCACGGTGAACATCATGACGAAGTTGTTCATCCCGAGCATGGTCGCCTTGTTACTCCCTTTGCTTTGGATGACCTTCACCATGAAAGGACATGTGGAGCGCCCGGATACGGTCCGCCCCTCCGGTCATCATGGAGGACAGGTCACCACCGGTGAACGTAACCTCGTGTTCGGTCTTGGCATCGCTGCCCTGCTGTTCGTTCCGATCTTCAAGGCGGTGACCCACCTCCCGCCGTTCATGGGCGTGATGCTTGGCTTGGGTATCCTGTGGGTGGTCACCGAGGTCATCCATATGCGGCATGGTGTGGATCAGCGCGGTGACCTCATGGTGGCAGCGGTGTTGCGCCGTATCGACCTGCCCAGCGTGCTGTTCTTCCTCGGTATCCTGGTAGCCGTAGCCGGTTTGCAGGTGGCCGGACACCTCACGCTCGCTGCCCAAAGCCTTGACAAGGCATTCGGCAATGTTTTTGCCATCAACACCGCGATCGGCGTGCTATCCTCTATCGTGGACAACGTGCCCTTGGTCGCTGCGGCCATGGGGATGTATCCCATGACCCAGTTCCCCCCGGACCACCTTTTCTGGCAGTTGCTCGCCTACTGCGCTGGTACGGGCGGTAGCATGCTCATCATCGGGTCGGCCGCGGGTGTGGCCGCCATGGGGATCATGCACATCGATTTCGTGTGGTACCTCAAGCGGATGACCTTCCCGGCAGCGCTGGGATATTTCGGTGGCATCCTGACGTTCTGGTTGATGTGGCACTGAGCCACAGCCCCTGGACGGGCCTAGATCATCGGCAAGCCGTAGCACTTGCACAACCAGCTCAGTTGGCCGTTGTGCGACGACTCGTGCCGCATATGGTGCAGGATCACATGTCGGACGGTATTGCCTGCTCCCAGGTCCATCATCGCTTGGTGGGGCTGGCCCAACGCTTCGTCAGGCAGGCTGCGCACGTGATCCATGGAGAGTTGGTGGATGCGTTGGTAGGTATCGAGCACGTCCTCCCACGCAGGGGCATCGGCGGCTGATGGATGCACTGCACCCAAGGTGTACTGCTTCGCCCATGCGAATTTCTGGAAGTTGCCGCCCGTGCCGCGAAGGATAAGCCAGTTCTGTGATACGGCCAGATGCGCCACGATCCAGAAGGCGCTGTTCAAGGGCTTGCCTTCCACTTCGAAGCGTCGGTGCAGGTCGTGGTCCTTCAAGCGCTCCACGTGGTGTAGCGTGTAGGCATGGGCGTGGTCCATCGCATCGGCGAGGAAGTGGGTGAATTTCATGGTGCAAAGGAACGCATCGCACGATGTGGCCGCGCGGTGCGCTCGGTGGCTCCGATCTCCATGGTGGTGGGGAAGGAATTGCCCGAAGACGGGCGTCCCGTTGAGGGAGGAGGCTTCAAGGAAAGCCCTGCTCGCCGTCTGGGCGAGGGTCTTTTTCGCTATGGGCCCGAAGCGAAAAAGCCCGGCCGCTTTGCGGCTGGGCTTTCCTTGGCGGAGAGGGAGGGATTCGAACCCCCGGTACCCTTGCGGGCACATCTGTTTTCGAGACAGACCCGATCGACCACTCCGGCACCTCTCCGAACGGGGCGGCGAAGATAGACCACGCGGCCGACCTGCGGATGCCCTTTCGTGCCCTCCCCGTACCTTTCGGCTCCACTCCCCGCCACCATGCGTACCCTACTGCTGGTCCCTGCAGTCCTGCTGGCCTGCTCCGCCCTGGCCCAACCGTTCGCCATCGGCGAACGCTCCATCACCTATTACGATGCCGCGCGCGATCGCAACGTGCCCACCACTGTGCGCTATCCTGCCCTTGCAGGTGGCAGCAATGCACCTGTGGCGCCGGGTGCCTTCCCGGTGCTGGTGGTGGGCCATGGGTTCGTGATGACCACGGCGGCCTACGCGAACATCTCGGACCACTTCGTGCCCCTCGGCTATATCGTCGCTTTGCCCACCACCGAAGGAGGCTTCGCACCGAACCACGGCACCTTCGGGGCAGACCTCGCCTTCCTGGCGGGTGCCCTTCAAGCAGCCGGAACTGAAAGCGGTGGTGTGTTCGAGGGGCATGTGCTGCCGGCCACAGCGCTCATGGGACATAGCATGGGCGGGGGCGCGGCGATGCTCGCTGCTGCAGGCAATGCGGTGCAGGCGGTGGTGCTCCTCGCCCCGGCCGAGACCAACCCGTCCGCTGTGGCTGCCGCAGCGCAGGTGGAAGTTCCCACACTTGTGTTCGCTGCCTCAGAGGACTGTGTCACCCCGATCGCGGATCACCAAGGGCCCATGTACGCAGCGCTGGCTTCTTCTTGCAAGGCCTTTGTGAACATCCTGGGGGGCGGCCACTGCTACTTCGCCAACGACAACTTCAACTGCAGCTTCGGTGAACTGACCTGCGGCCCGGACCTGACCGTGAGCCGCGCCCAGCAGCAGGCCGTGGTGAACACCTTCGCAACCCCTTGGCTGGCGCACCACCTGTTGGGCCAGGGGGGGGCGTGGAACGCGTTCCTGGACCTGGTGTCCCAGCAGACCGGTGTGGAGGCGACCGCCGACTGTATCAGCACCGGTGTTGGGGTGGCCCCGGCGGATGCATGGGCCGGGTGTGCCACACTGGCGGTTGACGTGTTGACCGCCTGGACCGATCGTCCCGTGCGGGTGGGGTGGATCGTGGATGGTGCAGGTAGGAAGGTCGCGGCCGTGAAGCCTTGGCAGGGCAACTGTTCCATCCCGGTCGGCGAACTGCTGCCGGGGGGCTACCTGCTCGTGCTGGTGGACGAAGATGGCGTCATGGTCGTTCACCGCTTCCTCCGGGTGGAGGGGGGAAGGTAAAGGGCACGCATGGTCCGAGCCCTGCTGGTATGGGCGGACCACCGTTGCCCAGATGGTCCACGCCAATGGTCGCTTACCGCGGAACGCCGGATGCTTCAGCCATATCTTCGTACCAGTGCAAGATGTACCCCTTCCAATGAGGGAAACGTTCGTGAAGCACCCTTTCGATCACCTGTTGATCATCCTCTGCTTGCTGGCGTTGGCATCGTGTCAGCACGAGCCACCCATACCGCCCATGATGGATATGGAGCAAG
>CAZLGY010000023.1:12842-30082 GCA_964559165.1 uncultured Chryseobacterium sp. | reverse complement strand
GAGGGCTGCACCGAGCACAGCTGTGCCATGCCCCGCCCATGGCCGCTACCTTCGCCAGCATGCTACAGGACCTCTTGGTGGTGGAGACCGCTTCCGTTCTCGCTGGACCCAGCGTGGGCATGTTCTTCGCTGAACTTGGTGCGCGCGTGGTGAAGTTGGAGAACCAGCGCAGCGGAGGGGATGTAACAAGGCAGTGGAAACTTCCCCGGGAAGTAAAGGATGCTCCGCACAGCGCCTACTTCTGCAGCGTGAACTGGGGAAAAGAGCATTTGCTGGTGGACTTGAAAAGCGCGGAAGGCGGTCGTTTGCTGGACGACCTGTTGAAGAAGGCCGACGTGCTGATCACCAACCATCTTGCGGCCGATGCCTGGAAGTTGGGTCTTGACAAAGCCCGACTACGCTCGTTGAACCCGGGGCTCTTGCACGGGCACATCAAGGGGTTCGCGGACCAACCGGAGCGCCCTGCCTTCGATGTGGTGCTTCAGGCCGAGACGGGCTACATCAGCATGACCGGCACCGATGGCGATCACCTGGCCAAGTTGCCGATCGCCCTCATTGATGTGCTCGCCGCCCATCAGTTGAAGGAGGGCCTCCTGCTTGCATTGCTCCAGCGCGAGCGCACGGGCCGGGGTGCCTATGTGGAGGTGTCGCTCGAAGAAGCCGCCCTGAGCGGTCTTGTCAACCAGGCAAGCAACAACCTCATGACGGGGACCGTGGCCAAGCCCCTCGGCACCCTGCATCCCAACATCGCTCCGTACGGCGAGGTCTTCACCTGCTCGGATGGGGGGCGCATCATCCTCGCCGTGGGCAGCGACGCCCAGTTCCATGCGCTCTGCGTGGTACTCGGCTGTGTGGAGCTTTCCACCGACCCACGGTTCAGGCAGAATACCGACCGGGTCCGTCACCGTACTGCCTTGAGCGATGCGCTGTCGCCCATCATCGCGCACCAACGCCGCCAGGACCTGCTCAACATCATCATCGAGGCGGGCGTGCCGGCCGGTGCCGTCCGCAGCATCGATGAGGTGATGGGGACCCGGGCCGCACGGGGCATGGTCCTGGAAGGGGAGATCGATGGCCTGCCCACGCGCCGTATCCGCGGTAACGCGTTCCGCATCGAACCGAACTGATCGTTTCAAGCGTTACGCCGCTCCACGCGCAGCGCATCCTTCAACAGGGGCACAAGCCGGCGCGCCTCCTCCTCGGTCAACCCTTTACCAAAGAGCACCTTGCGGCCCAGGTATTCGAAGCCCAAGCGTGCCCCCCCGATCATCCAGGCGCTCTGGTCCAGTTGCCATTTCCAGCTGCGCTCGTCCACCTTGAGCAGGCCCAGTTCCTTGATGTTGTCCACGAAGTGGTCACGTGCCTTGCCATATCCCAGCAGGCTGTCCTTAAGGGTGAGCGTGCCGTCCTTGATGCGCCAGAGCTCAAAGCCCTTCAGCCGCCATGCAAGGGCTTTCAGCACCACTACGAGGTAGTACGCCCAGAAGGCCAGGAACGCAAGGAGGTACTGGCGCAACGGATCTCCGAGCGGCAGCTGCAGACGGGCATGGACGATATAGGCACCGCACAGCAGCCAGGCCAACGCCCACGCGATCAACAGGGCCTCCTTGGCACGCGGAAGCCTGGCGCTGATCACCACCGTGGTGCGCCCACCTGCACGTTCGATGCTTACACGTTCGCTGAGGTACTCCATCATGCCTTCACGTCAGCCACCACCTCCTCGTACAACTGTTCATAGCGCGGCAATACCCGATGCAGATCGAAGCTGCGCGCCTGCTCCAATGCGCCGTTCCTGTATCGCTGCAAGGATGCTTCGTCCGCCAGGATGAGGTGCGCGTTATCGGCCATGCCCAGCGTATCGCCCACCGGGCTGAGCAGGCCGCTTTTCCCGTGAATGTTGACTTCCGGGAGGCCACCGGTATCACTGCTCACCACAGGCACACCGCAGGCCATGGCCTCCAGGGCGGCCAGCCCGAAGCTCTCGCTTTCACTGGGCAGCACGAAAAGATCGCAGCTGGCCATCACCTCCTCGGGCCTTGTCATCTTCCCAAGGAAGTGGATCATGGTGCAGGTCTGGTGCTGCCTGCACATCATCTCGATGCGCTGGCGCTCCGGGCCGTCTCCGATGAGCAGCAGTTTCACCGGCAGCCGTTCACGCAGGATGCGGAACATCTGCACCACATCATCCACACGCTTCACCGCACGGAAGTTGGATACATGGACCAGCAGGCGCTCTCCGTTGGGGGCATAGCGGGCCCGAACGGCCTGGTCCGGCTCATGCCTGTACAGGCCGGTGCACACGAAGTTCGGGATCACCCTCACCTCGCGCTTCAGGGGGAAATGTGCATAGGTGTCACGCTTGAGGCTTTCGGACACGGCGGTGACCGCGTTGCTCCGTTCCATGCTGAAGGTGATCACCGGCTCGAAGCTGGGATCGCGACCCACGAGGGTGATGTCCGTACCGTGCAGGGTGGTGATGAACGGCACGAAGATGCCCTGCGCCGCCAGGATACGCTGAGCCATCCAGGCTGCACTGGCATGTGGAATGGCATAATGGACATGCATCAGGTCAAGACCCTCGAACCTGGCCACATCCACCAGCTTGCTGGTCAATACCAGTTCATAAGGCTGGTAGTCGAAGAGCGGATAATCGCTCACACGCACCTCATGGTAGAACACGTTCGGATGATCACGCAGGCGCACCGGGCGGTCGTATGTGATGAAATGGACCGTATGGCCCTTGTCGGCCAAGGCCATTCCCAACTCGGTGGCCACCACACCGCTTCCGCCGAACGTGGGATAACAGACGATGCCGATGCGCATGATGCTTCCGGCGCTTCGCAATGCGGGGACACCGGGGTACAAAGGTACCCCGCTCAGGACCGTGCGGCCAAAGTGGGGCGGCAACAGCCAGATACCTCGTCCACCAAGCGCATCAGCAGGCACATGCCCCCGAGCACCAGACAGTTCGGACCGTGGGCCACGGCATGCACACGGACGCCGCGTTCCACCTCCTCTGGCGGCAGGGTCAGGGCGAAAGGGGGCAACGCCCGGTCCCCGACCATATCCCAGTGGCGTGCCGGATGTACATGCGGCACCACCTCGGAGGCCGACCGGGGAGTGCCATGGCGGGGGACCATGGTGTGTGGGTGGTGATCGCGTGCGGCAGCTAACTTTGCCCGAACCCTGATGAACACGATCTTACTTA
This sequence comes from uncultured Chryseobacterium sp., assembly GCA_964559165.1. Classification (GTDB taxonomy): domain Bacteria; phylum Bacteroidota; class Bacteroidia; order Flavobacteriales_F; family PHOS-HE28; genus PHOS-HE28. The sequence continues at coordinate 26,874 of CAZLGY010000023.1, read as the reverse complement.
CCATCCTGTTGGGCGTGGGCCTGCTGGCCTTGGCGTTCGCGGGAATTGCCGTGAAGATCTGGGCGAAGAAGGGTGGCGAGTTCGCCGGCACCTGTGCGAGCAACAACCCATTGGTGCAGGCGGAGGGCGGCGGCTGTGGTTTCTGTGGCGCGCGCCCGGAGGAGAAGTGCCGACGGGAGGAGGTGGCGGGCTGATCAGCGCTGTCCGGGCCAGCCTGCCGTGCTCCAGACCGCATAGCCACCGCTGCCATCATCGCTGATGAGATAGGCATCCAGCTCCGGATGGCGCGAAAGCCATTGCTTCGCCGGTTCAGTGCCCATGACCATCAAGGCCGTACCGATGGCATCCGCTGCCGCGCAGTTCTCCGCCAGCACCGAAGCGCTGAGCAGGTCGTTCATCGCCGGTCTTCCGGTGCGCGGGTCGATCGTATGTCCGTACCGCCGACCGTTCAATTCAATGAACTTGCGGTAGTTGCCGCTGGTGGCCAGAGCGCGGTCCTGCACAGGCACCAGGACCTGCTGTTCATGCGTATCACCCGCTACGGGCTTGTCCACCTGGATGTTCCAGGGGCCATCCCGATCATTCGTGCCGGATGTGCGCACCTCACCGCCCACCTCCACCATGAAGCGCTCGATGTTCAACTGGCGCAGCAGCAGGGCGAGCATGTCGACCGTGTATCCTTGGGCGATCCCGTTCGGGTCGAATTGAACGCAGGGCGCGCTTTTGCGGAACACCAATGGACCGGCCGCACCGGTGCGCGCCCAGCTGTCCGGGATCAGGATGCGCGGCATGCCCACGCACGCCATCAGTCCGTTCACAGCAGCGGTGTCCAGCTCGGCCTGGCCCTTTTTTCCAAGGCCCCAAGCCCGCACCAAGGGCAGTACCGTGCCATCGAAGGCCCCCCCGGTCGTGCGCCAGTGCTGCTTGCCCAAGGCCAGTACCACTTGGAAGTGCCGATCGTCCGTGGCGAAGCTGTCCGTGGCAGCGTTGAAGTGCGTGATGGTACTGGTGCTATCCCAGAGGCTCAGGCTCCGATCGATCACCTTGAACAGACTGTCCACAGGCCGGGAAAGGTCACGGTCGAGGCTGTCGCGATAGGTGATGGTGAAGGTGGTGCCCTGGGCGTTCCCCTTGAGCGTGGTCCACGTTGGTGCCTTCGTTCCGCAGGCGCTCAGGAACAGGGCGGCCGCCACCAACGAAAAGCCCCGCACATGGCGGGACTTTCCAATGGTATGGTGCGGAGTGCTCATCCGCCGAAATCGTCGAAGCTGACGTTCTCCTTGGGGATGCCCCAATCGTCACACATCTTGAGGACGGCGGCATTCATCATGGGCGGGCCACAGAAGTAGAACTCGATGTCCTCGGGCGCCTCGTGCTTCTTGAGGTATTGGTCGATAACGGCCTGGTGCACGAAACCGGTGAAGCCATCGCCCTCGGTGTCGTTCACGTCCTTCTTGAGCTTCCAGTTGTCCTCCGGTGCGGGCTCACTGAGCACCACGAAGAACTTGAAGTTGGGGAACTCCCGTGCGATGCTGTTGAAATGCTCCAGGTAGAACAGTTCCCGCTTGCTGCGGCCGCCGTACCAGTACGTGACCTTGCGCCCGCTCTTCAGGGTGTGGAACAGGTGGAAGAGGTGGGAACGCATGGGCGCCATGCCTGCGCCACCGCCGATGTAAAGCATCTCGGCCTCGGTCTCCTTGATGAAGAATTCACCGTAGGGGCCGCTGATGGTCACCTTGTCGCCGGGCTTGCAGTTGAACACGAAGCTCGAACAGATACCTGGGTTCACATCCATCCAACCGTTCTTGGCACGGTCCCAAGGCGGGGTGGCGATACGGATGTTGAGCATCACGATGTTGCCCTCGGCCGGGTGGTTGGCCATGGAGTAGGCACGGAAGATGGGCTCGGGGTTCTTCATCTTCAGGTCCCATAGCTTGTACTTGTCCCACTCTCCCTTGAAGTCCATCGGGTCACGACCCAGCGCCTGCAGTTCAGGATGCGCGGTGATGTCGATGTCCTTGAAGTCGACCTCGCAGGCTGGCACGTCGATCTGGATGTAGCCGCCGGCCTCGAAGTGGAGCGTCTCGCCGGGCGGCAGCTTCACCACGAACTCCTTGATGAAGCTGGCCACGTTGTAGTTGCTCACCACTTCGCACTCCCACTTCTTGATGCCGAAGATCTCTTCGGGCACCTTGATGTCCATGTCCTGCTTCACCTTCACCTGGCAACCAAGGCGCCAGTTATCGGCGATGGCCTTCCGGCTGAAGTAGGGAGCTTCGGTGGGCAGGATCTCACCACCACCTTCCATCACCTGGCACTTGCACATGGCACAGGTGCCGCCACCGCCACATGCGCTGGGAAGGAAGATCTTCGCCTCGCTCAAGGTGCTGAGCAGGCTGCTGCCGGCGGCGACCTCGATGGTCTTCTCGCCGTTGATACGGATCTTCACCAGACCGCTCGGGGAGAGCTTGGTCTTGGCGTAGAGGAGCACGCTGACGAGCAGCAGGGTGACGATCAGGAAGACCGCCAGGGTGATGAGGATGGTCGAACCCATGGTCGTGGATCAGAGCTTGATACCCATGAAGGCCATGAAGGCAATGCCCATCAGGCCGGTGAGGATGAACGTGATGCCGAGGCCGCGAAGGGGGGCGGGAATGTCACTGTAACGAAGCTTCTCACGGATGGCGGCGATGGCAACGATGGCCAACATCCATCCCACCCCACTTCCCACGGCAAAGGTTGTCGCCTCGGCAACATTGCTGTATTGCCGCTCCTGCATGAACAGGGCGCCCCCCAGGATGGAACAGTTCACGGCGATGAGGGGAAGGAAGATGCCGAGCGCACCGTACAGCGCTGGTGCGAACTTCTCCACGATCATCTCCACCAGCTGCACGATGGCGGCCACCACAGCGATGAACATGATGAAGGCAAGGAAGCTGAGGTCCACCTCTGCGAACCCGGCACCGAGCCAACTGAGAGCCCCCTGCTTCAAGACATAATTCTCGAGCAGGTAATTCACCGGCACAGTAACCCCCAGAACGAAGACCACCGCTGCGCCCAGGCCGATCGCCGTCTTTACCGTCTTGCTCACGGCGAGGTACGAGCACATGCCCAGGAAGTAGGCGAAGATCATGTTGTCGATGAAGATCGACTTGACGAAGATGTTGACCAGGTTCATGACACGCAGTGCTTAGGCTTGCTCGATGAGCTTGGTATTACGGGAACGCTGGATCCAGATGATGATACCCACGATGATGAGCGCCATCGGAGGCAGGATCATCATGTTGTTGTTGAAGTAACCACCTCCGCTGGTAGCGTAAAGGCTTTCCGGTATGAGGCGGAAGCCGAACCAGGTACCGTTCCCGGTGATCTCGCGGACGGAAGCCACGACCACCAGGAGCCATGCATAACCAAGGGAGTTCCCGAGCCCATCCAGCGCGCTGGGCCACACCTTGTTACCCATGGCGAAGGCTTCGTAACGGCCCATCAGGATGCAATTGGTGATGATGAGCCCCACGTACACACCCACCTGCTTGCTCACATCGTAGACGTAGGCCTTCAGGACGATGTCCACAAGTGTCACCAGACCGGCGGCGATCACCAGCTGGGCGATGATGCGGATCCGGCCGGGGATCACGTTGCGCAGGGCGCTGATCACCATGTTGCCCAGCACCACTACGGCGAGCACGCTGATGCTCATCACCAACGCGTTGGAGACCTTCACCGTGATGGCGAGCGCCGAGCAGATCCCCAGCACTTGCACGGTGATGGGGTTGTTGTCATTCAGCGGATCGGTGATCAGCTTGCGGTTCTTCTTGCTGAAGAGACCTTCAGAAGGAGGTGCGGCGGGTGCTGCAGTGGCGGTGCTCATCGGGTGATCAGGCTTGCGGTTCGTGTGGTATCCACCATCAGTTGAACGCTATCGGTGGCCAGGCTGTCGGAGGCGGCAGCAGGTGCGGGGGCGGCAGCAGCCACTTGCGTGCGCAGGTACTTGTCGTAGACGGCAAGCAGGCGCTTCAGCATCTCATCCACACCCTGGCTGGTGATGGTGCCACCGCTGATGCCATCCACGCCGTGCGGGTCGGTGGTCTGGGAGCCTCCCTTGTAGACCGTGATGCCCTTGAAGTTGCCCTGCTCGTCCGTGATGGTCTTGCCCGGGAAAAGGTCCTCGAAGATGGGTGTGGATATCTCAGCACCCAAGCCAGGTGTTTCACCCTTGTGGTCGAAGTTCGATCCGTAAATGGTTCGCCCGTCATCCCTGATCGAGACATACCCCCAGATGGGCCCCCAAAGCCCTGCCCCTACCATGGGCAGCACGTAGAGCCTCTGCCCATCCACGTTGGCCAGATAAACCGGATAACGCAGGTCTTCCGTGCCGACCATGCCGGCCTTCCAATCCTTGTACTGCTTGAGGAAGTCCAAACCGAAGGCATCACCTTCCTGCTTCGCCCCCTCGCCGTTCACCAGCATGGTCTCCGTAATGAGCTCCTCATACTTGGCCGGGGCGGCATCACGCTCCACCTCCACCTTGAGGCTGGCAAGGATGTTCTGCATCTTCTCCCTGCGCACGTTCTCATCGTGTTCGGGCTTAAGACCCAGATAGGTCACGGCCAACAGGGTACCCACCACCACCACCAGCACGGTGGCGAAGATGAAGGTGAACTGGTTGCTGTTCTTGTCGAAGGCCATCGGGCGGGGGCGTTAGGCGGTTTGGAGGGCGGCCCGCTTCTGGCGGCGCTTGATGTTGGACTGCACCACGAAATGGTCGATCGTCGGGGCCATCACGTTCATGAACAGGATGGCAAGCATCATCCCCTCAGGATAGGCCGGGTTCACTACCCGGATGAGGATACCGAGCGAGCCGATGAGGAAGCCATAGATCCACTTGCCGGTGTTGGTCTGCGCAGCCGTCACGGGGTCGGTGGCCATGAACACCAGAGCGAACATGAAGCTACCCAGCATCAACTGGTGGAGCACCGGCACCTGCATGTACGCGTTGTTCAGGGAGGGACCGACAACGTTGAACAGGCCTGCCATCGCTGCACCACCCAGGAACGTGGCCAGCATGATACGCCAGCTGCCGATACCGATGAGGCATGCGAACGCGCTCGTTTCCCCGATGCTGCCCGCCTCAAAGCCCCAGAAGCTGTCCATCATCGGGGTGATGGAGGCGACACTCCCCGCTGCCGCATGGCCGAGCGAGGTGGCGCCGCTGAAGCCATCAACAACGGCCTGACCAGCGTCCGTGGAGGTGTTCACCCAGACCTTGTCACCGCTCATCATCGTGGGGTAGGCGAAGAACAGGAAAGCACGCGCAGTGAGCGCAACGTTCAGCACGTTCATGCCCGTGCCTCCGAAAACTTCCTTGCCGATGACCACCGCGAAGGCTGAACCGACGGCGACCATCCACAGCGGCGTATCCACCGGCATCACCAAGGGGATCAACATCCCTGTGACCAGGTATCCTTCCTGGATGGGATGACCCTTGATGCTGGTGAAGAGGAATTCGATGCCAAGGCCTACACCGTAACTCACAACCACGATGGGCAGGACTTTCAGCGCACCGAACAGGAACTTGTCCCAAAAGCCTTCGCCAAGCCCCGTGAACTCACCGATGGCAAGGTAGTGCTGGTGCCCCACGTTCCACATGCCGAACAGCAGGCAGGGGAGCATGGCGGTGATCACGATGCTCATGGTCCGCTTCAGGTCGATGCCGTCACGGATGTGTGCACCCCGCTCGGTGGCATGACCGGGTGTGAACAGGAACGTCTCGAAGCCATCGAACACCCAATGGAGCTTCTCCAATTTACCCCCCTTCGAAAAGGCAGGCTTCAGACCGTCAACGAGGTTGCGCAGTGCTTTCACGGCGGTAGCGGATGCTTAGGTGGTTTCCTTCTTCAGAACGTCAAGACCCTCGCGCACGATGTGCTGTGAGTTGATCTTGCTGGTGCAGACGAACTCGCACAGGGCGAAATCCTCCGGAGCTACTTCGTAAAGCCCGAGGTTCTCCATTTGTTCGATGTCGTTCGCCAGAATGGCCTTCAGCAGGTGCACCGGATAGATATCGAACGGGAACACCTCCTCGTACTGGCCGCTCATGACAAAGGCCCGTTCCTCGCCGTTCTGGTTGGTATCCATCCTGAACTTCGTACCGGGCATCAACCATGCAGGGAAGCTGCGGTTGGCGCTGAACTTATCCAGTCCTGGGGAGGCCCAACCGTCCGTGATGAAGAACTTGGGCTGGTCACCCTCGGGCAGCAGGGTCACCTGGCCATGGTAGGCCCCCAGGTACCCCCCGGGCCCAACATGGTCGCCGGTCAACGGGCCACCGCTGATCACCCGGATGCCGGCGGGCACATCGCCCACCAGCGCATTCACGGGCGTGCCTATTACGGTACGGAAGTACTTTGCATCGCGTGCTTCGCTGCCGGTCACAGCCACCGTGCGGGTGGCGTCGTAATGGCCCGTCCGGAACAGGCGACCGATAAGGAGGACGTCCTGAAGGGCCACGGTCCACACCACCTCCCCTTTGTTGATGGGCGACACATGATGGATCTGCACACCCACATTACCGGCGGGATGCGGACCTTCGATCGTATGCAGCACGATGTTTCGCGCCTTGAGCACCTCGGGGGCGGTGGTGCGGGGGCTCACCCCCACGTTCACCTTGCCGTTGGTGAGTTTGGCAAGCGCATCGAAGCCGGCCTGCAGGTCGTCGCCCTGGTTGCGCACCACGAAGTCGAGGTCAGGGGCCAGGGGGGCGCTGTCGAAGGCGCTCACGAAGATGGCCTTGGGCTGCTGGGATGGGTTGGCAACCACATCGAAGGGGCGTTGGCGCACGAAGGCGAAGGCACCGCTTCGAAGGAGCTTTTCCAGAACGGCGTCTCGCGTTGCGCTGGACGCATCCACTTTACCGAAGTCGACATACCGCGTCTGCGCATCGGCAAGCACCCTCACCTCCAGCACCTTCCGTTTATCACCACGCACCACATCGGCCACCTCACCGCTAACGGGACTGGTGAACACCACGCGGTCATCGTATTTGTCGCAGAACAGGGGCGATCCGGCTTGCACGTGGTCACCGGGCTTGACCAGCATTTTGGGAACAAGGCCGTGGAAATCGGTCGGTTTGATCGCGACGACCTTCGCGGGACCTGGTTGAACAAGTACCTTTTCGGCATCACCTTTGAGGCGGATGTCTAGTCCTTTGCGGATGCGGATCGTCTTGGACATGTGCGCTACGGGTACCTGCCAAGGGTCAGGCGCGGCAAATGTAGAACAGAGATCCGTATCGGTGACCTCCATCACAATGAACGCGTCCAACTTCTTTCTCCACCGACTTTTCAACCGCCCCACTGCACGCATCCGATGTGCGGCCGTCCTGTGCCTTGGCAGCTGGCTGCCGGCAAGCGCGGCGCAGGAGGCCGTCTGGGAGGACCGCACCTACAGCCCGAGCGTTCGTACCGTTCAGCTTTTCAAGACCGGCTTCGAACTTGCACCTCCAGCCATCGAGCTCAATGCCGGTGAGACGATCACCCTGCGGTTCGACGACCTACAGCCCGACAACGAGCACCTTTCCTATTCCCTCGTACACTGCGACCATGGCTGGCACGACAGTGACCTGATGCCGGGGCAGTACGTGGAGGGGACACCCTCGGACGTGATACCCGCAGGCAGGCAAAGCTTCAACACCCTGCAGCCCTTCATCCAATACGAGCTGGAGTTCCCCAATACCATGATGCGCCTCACCCGGTCCGGGAACTACATTCTGAAAGTGTTCCGGGGCAGCGATGAGGAGGACCTGGTACTAACGCGCCGCTTCCTCGTTTACGAACAGCGGGTGGAGATCGACGCACGCATGATGGCCAGCCGTGTGGTGGACCTGCGGGACGTGGCCCAGCAGATCGACCTGGTGGTGCGGCACCCCCAACTGCCGGTGCAGGACCCCTTTGCGGAGATCCACGTGGCCCTGCTGCAGAACATGCGCTGGGACGACCTTCGCACGGACCTCAAGCCGCGCTTCATGCGGGGTGCGGAACTCATCTACGACTTCCCCGAACAGGGGCTCTTCATGGGCGCCAACGAGTTCCGCAACTTCGACCTCAAGGACCTCCGGTTCACGACCCAGCGCGTGGACCGCATCATTCCCGGTCCGGGTGAAGGGGTCTATCAGGCATACCTCCGTCCGGAGCCGAAGCGGAGCTACCGGGTCTATTTCGACCAACCGGACCTCAACGGCCGGTTCTTCGTCCGCAACGACCTCTTCGATGGAGATCCACTGGGCGCCGACTACGTGATGGTGCACTTCGTGCTTCCCATGAGCGAACAGCTGGCACAACCTCCCTATATCTATGGGGCGTTCAGTGATTGGCGCTGCCTGCCGGAGAACCGCATGGAGTGGGATCCGGCAACGGCCTCCTACCGGGCCGCAGTACTGCTCAAACAGGGCTTCTATGATTTCGCCTACGCCGTACCGACAGGTGATGGGCGGCCAGCGGACATCTCATTGGTGGAGGGGTCCCACTACCAGACCGAGAACGATTACCTCGTATTGGTCTATTTCACTGACCGCATGCTGCGCTGCGACAGGCTGGTGGGGGTCCGGTTCCTCAATACCCGGCGAGGATGATCAGCGCGCCGAGGTGCGAATGAAGCGGTGCCGAACACCTTCGGACGGCATGGACAGCACATACGCTCCGGGCGCAAGCGCGCTCACATCGAGCATGGCGCCGGGCTCCAGGTCCCCCCGGGCAACGATGCAACCGCGCTGATCGATGACCATGAACGCGGTCCGGTGGGGCAATGGAGGTTCCACGTGCAACCCATCGAGCACAGGATTGGGGTACAACAGCCACCCCGCCGTCGCTGGTCCCTCCAGTCCGGTGGAGCAGTCCACATCCACGAGCAGGACCGTGTTGTTGCCGCTGTTGGGTATGCAGATACGGTCGTTCACCGCGTCGAAGTCGATGTCCGCCGGGCTCCCCAGGCCTGCCACGTTCAAGTTCACCGCCCCCCCCTGGAAGTTGGGCGCCCATCGGCTGATACGCGCGGGGCTCCAATTGGCGGTGATGAAATTCCCGTTACAATCGATGGTGATGCCATCGATGTTGCCGAGGCCGGAGTTGGCCGTGAGGGTGGTGGAAGCGCCGGTCTGGCGGTCGTAGGAACGGATGGGTGCATTGGTGCCCCAGAAGACCACCACGAGCCGCTCTCCGATCGGGTCCCACACGATGCCATTGGGCTGGCCACCCGTGGAAGCGACCAGAGTGGTGTGGCTGTTGTTGGGGACATCCACCTTGTAAATGCGCCCTCCACTGAAGTCCGTCACATAAAGATACCGGCCATCGGTGGTGATGCCGTTGCAGAACGTGGCCCCCAGCGAACGGTTGAACACCTGGGTTCCGGTGGCCAGGAGATACCCCTTCACCCCTCCGCCGGAACATGCGAACAGCGTATCTCCCATGATCTCAAGACCATAGGGTGCAGGGCTCACACTGGCAAAGGTGGTGACCGTTCCAGCCTGGGACCGTACCCGGATCTGGGAGGAGCCGGTGTTGCTCACGAAATAGCGATCGCCGACCGCATCGTACTCCACGCTCTCCGGACCGTTGTATTGGGCGAAGGCATGCACGGATGACAGGAACAGGAAGAGGGCCAGGTGGGTGGGGCGTGTCATGGTACAATGCTATGACGGTCATCGGTGCCATGCAACGCACGACAGGTGAACTTATCCACGAAGGTGGTGCGCCTCCTGTGAACCGAACGCGCACAACCGGCTGGTCCGGCTTGTTACCTTGGCGACCGATGAGCACGATCATCACCCGCGGCATACGGATCACGGCCACCAGCCGGTTCGAACCAGCGCACAGCGATGTGAATGCACACCGGTACCTGTTCAGCTACCGGATCACCATCCGCAACCAGGGGGAGGAAACCGTTCGGTTGATGCGCCGTCGGTGGCTCATCCGCGACAGCCTCGGGCCGGAGCGTGTGGTGGAGGGCCCCGGTGTTGTGGGTGAAACGCCTTCACTCGCTCCTGGCGAGGAATTCAGCTACACCAGTGCGTGCGACCTCCGCAGCGGTTGGGGTCGGATGGATGGCCGCTATGCCATGGTCACGTTACCCGCTGGGCAACCGTTCGAGGTCATCGTGCCGACCATTGCGTTCCACGATCCGTATGCACTGAATTGATCGCCGCGTGGTCCCGGTGGTGCACGCGCACGACCGCACATGCCGGTCCCAATTGATCGTGTTACTTTCGTGCCATGCAGCGGGTAAAGCACCTCGGGCGCACAAGCGATCATCGGTCGTTGCGGACGTTCTCACTGCTGTTCAGCATCTGGTTGTTGTTGCTGCCGCAGCTTGTCCTGCTTGGCCAGGACCGCGCAGCGACCAACGGATGCGAACCGGTCCTTCAGGAGGAGGAGGTCAAGCATGACCCGGACGCCGGATCCGCGCAGGTGCATGTTCTCCGGGTCCATGTGCCGATGGCCGGGACCCGGCCATCGAATGAGGAGTTGCATCGCCCGCATCACGGCGAGGTGCCACACCTGCCCCCTTGGTGCTGAGCTTGTGAACGTCGGCACGGCCGGCCATCCGGGACAACCTGTCCCCCAAGCTCCATTTGAATCCACATCATCCGATCCCCCGGACCCATGTCCATGTTCGCTCATTGGAAGCAGGACCTACCTGCCTCGGTCGTCGTTTTCCTTGTTGCACTGCCCCTTTGTCTGGGCATCGCCATTGCTTCTGGAGCCCCCCCCCTGGCAGGCATCATCGCCGGTGTGGTGGGCGGGGTCCTGGTCGGCTTGCTCAGTGGGTCGCCCCTTGGGGTTACGGGTCCTGCGGCAGGTCTCACCGGTGTGGTCCTTGTGGGGATCCAGCAACTCGGGAGCTTTGAGCTGCTGGCTGCAGCGGTGGCCGTGTCGGGCCTTATCCAGATCGCGTTGGGGGCCTTGCGCGCCGGCATCATCGCCTATTACTTCCCCAGTTCCGTGATCAAGGGCATGCTGGCAGGCATCGGCATCATCATCATGCTGAAGCAGATACCGCACCTCGTTGGGTTCGACAATGACCCGATGGGCGACGAGAGCTTCGATCAGCCGGACAAGCAGAACACGTTCTCGGAACTGCTCCTTGCCATCCAGGAGCCCCATGTGGGGACCTTCTTGATCGCGCTCGCCGCCATCGGGCTGATGCTCTTTTGGGAGCGTCCGTTCATACAGCGCAACCAATGGCTGCGCTATGTACCGGGGCCACTGCTTGCAGTTGTAGCAGGGCTCGTGATGGCGGCAGGCTTCTCCGGCCATCCCACCCTGACCATCGGGGCCGGCCATTATGTGGACCTCCCCCCTCTGGATGGCATGCGCCTCTTCCGGCTCCCGGATCTCAGCGGCCTTGGCGATCCGGTATTCTGGACCACGGTGTTCACGCTGGCGATCGTGGCGAGCATCGAGACCCTTCTTTGCGTTGAGGCCACGGACAAGATGGACCCGTGGAAGCGCATCACACCGGCGAACCGCGAGCTCTTCGCACAAGGTGCCGGGAACCTGGTGAGCGGACTACTTGGCGGATTGCCCGTAACGCAGGTCGTGGTGCGCAGTTCGGCCAACATCCAGGCCGGCGGGCGGGGTAAACTGTCGGCCATCCTGCATGGTGTTCTGCTGCTGCTGGCGGTGGTTACCATCGGCGGTGTGCTGCGCCAGATACCGCTTGCGAGCCTCGCGGCGGTGCTGCTGCTCGTGGGCTACAAGCTCGCCAAGCCTTCGCTCTTCGTCTCGATGTGGAAGGCAGGCCGGATGCAGTTCCTGCCCTTCCTCCTGACCGTGGGCTTCATGGCGGTCACGAACGACCTGCTCCGCGGCGTTGCCCTTGGCCTGGCCCTGGCGCTGATCCACATCCTCTGGAAGAACTTCAAGGTGCCCTTCCACTATGACCCGAAGCGGTACAAGCAGGGCATGCCGATCTACATCGAGCTCAGCGAGGATGTCACCTTCCTCAACAAAGCAGGCATCAAGCGAACGTTGAGCGAACTACCGGACGGTGCACGCGTGGTGATCGATGCCGGCAGATCGATGGACCTGGACCCGGATGTCCGGGAGATCATCGACGAATTCTCCAGCACCACCGAGGTACGCCACATCAAACTACAGCTGTTCAACTTCCCGCCCAAAGCCGGGGAGGCTGCCCAAGCGCCCAAGAGCATGCTGGCTGACACGGAATAGGAACAACATACCACACGAACATGGACAGTTACCACAAACTCCTCCTCAACAACAAGGCCTGGGCCGAGAACACCGTCGCCGCCGACCCGGAGTTCTTCCAGCGTTTGGAAAAGGTTCAACGCCCTGACTTCCTCTGGATCGGGTGCAGTGACAGCCGCGTGCCAGCCAACGAGATCACGGGCACCCAACCGGGCGAGATCTTCGTGCACCGCAACATCGCCAACTTGGTGGTGCACACCGACCTCAACCTGCTGAGCGTGCTGCAATACGCGGTGGAGTATCTCAAGGTGAAGCACGTCATCGTCTGCGGCCACTATGGCTGCGGCGGTGTGCAGGCAGCGATGACGCACCAATCGCTGGGGCTCATCAACAAATGGCTCCGCAACATCAAGGATGTCTATCGCATCCACCAGGCGGAAGTGGATGCCCAACCCACCGAGCAGGCCCGCTTCGACCGCATGGTGGAACTGAACGTGCAGGAGCAGGTGTTCGACCTGATGAAGACGAGCATCATCCAGCGGGCGTGGAAGGAACGTGGCGGACCGAGCCTGCACGGCTGGGTCTACCGCCTGAGCGATGGATTGGTGCACACGATCTGTGAGATACCCGCAGGCTCCCCGATCGACCCCATCTACCGATTCGACAATCTTGACCAAGTGGACCGGTAGTGCAGCAGCGATCCATCGGTGGCCGAACTTCGCCCCATGGACAGCGCCCTGCTCAACGCCAACCTCACCAACCCCACACTGCTGTTCTTCCTGCTCGGCATCATCGCCAAGCTTGTGAAGAGCGACCTGGAAGTACCGGCCACAAGTGCCAAATTCATCAGCCTCTACCTCCTTTTCGCCATCGGGTTCAAGGGGGGGCAGGAACTCACGCATAGCGCCATGGACGGCACCATCGTGGCGTCACTCGTGTTCGGCATCGTGGTGGCGGCCGCCATCCCGTTCTACGTGTTCTTCCTTCTGAGGAACAGATTGGGGGCGCAGAACGCAGGTGCGATCGCGGCGGCTTATGGCTCGGTGAGCGCCGTGACCTTTGTTGCGGCAACCGGGTTCCTGGAGAACCGGGAGCTGACCTTCGGTGGACACATGGTGGCCATCATGGCCCTGATGGAGAGCCCCGCCATCATTGTAGGCATGGTGCTGTTGGAACGCTACGACCGCACGGGCTCCGATCACGCTTCACTGGGCCGGGTGATCAAGCACAGCCTCACCAATGGCAGCGTGCTGCTGCTGATCGGCAGTCTTGCCATCGGGCTTGTTGCGGACGCCAAGCAAGCGCAGGGCATACGCCCGTTCACCACGGACATCTTCAAGGGGTTCCTGGCCATCTTCCTGCTGGAGATGGGCATGGTCACCGCTGCGCGGTTCGGGGCGTTCCGCAAGTACGGGCTCCAGGCAAGTGTCTCGGCGGTGCTCATCCCGTTGGTCAATGGCAGCCTGGTGGCCTGGTCCAGCGGCTTCGTCACCCCGGTGGTGGGCGACCGCTTCATGTTCGCCGTGCTCGCGGCCAGTGCAAGCTATATCGCAGTCCCGGCCGCCATGCGCCTGGCAGCACCCAACGCCGATCCGGGGCTTTACATCCCCATGGCATTGGGCATCACCTTCCCCTTCAACCTCATGATCGGCATGCCTGTGTACTTCGCCATCATCACGTGACGCCGACGATCGAGGAATAGGCGACCACGGATTTAGTATTACTAAATTCGCCGTCGCGATGGATGTCATCCACCAGCACTTTCATCCCGATACGGCGCTTCACCTGAAGGATCCGGCATCCTCGGACATCGGGCGGGCGCTGCTTGT
>CAZLGY010000023.1:7931-12742 GCA_964559165.1 uncultured Chryseobacterium sp. | reverse complement strand
CGGCGCTTCACCTGAAGGATCCGGCATCCTCGGACATCGGGCGGGCGCTGCTTGTGCAGGGCCTCGACCTCATGCTGGAGCTTGGCTTGGAGGCGTTCACGTTCCGCAAGCTGGCACAGCGGGCAGGTACCACTGAAGTGACGGCCTACAAGTACTTCGCCAACAAGCAGCGCTTGCTGCAGTACTACTTCCAGCTCTACTGGCTTTGGCTTCGCCAGGTGGGTTCGCACGAGGTGGACCGTACGGCAGAACCGCAGGCCGTTCTTGGCCGTGTGGTGCAGATCCTATGTGGCATATGGCCTGCAACCCTGCCGCCATTGCAACTGGACCCGACAGGGCTCCGCAGGCTTGTGATCGCCGAGGGCATGAAGAGCTACCTGCACAAGAACGTGGACGACGACAATGCGCGGAGGCTGTTCCATCCCTACAAGGAGCTGAGCGCCTTCGTGGCCTCACGGCTGGTGGCCTGCAGGGCCGATGTGCCATGGCCGCGTTCCTTCGCCACCACGGTCATCGAAATGGCCCATTCCCTGCCCTTCCTGATGGAACACCTGCCCTCGTTGACCGAGCTGAGCAGCCAACGGGACCTGAAGCAATTGGCGGAACACCTGCTGCACCGCACCATCACCTACCTCGAACACGCACAACCCATTCCCCATAAATGAACAAGCGCATCACTGTTGCTGCCGGCGACGGCATCGGACCCGAGATCACACAAGCCGTCCTTCGCGTGCTCGAAGCCGCCGGCTGTGGCCTGGAATACGATCATATCGAAGTGGGCGAGAAAGTCTACCTGAACGGCAATACCAGCGGCATCCCCACCGCCGCGTGGGACGTTCTGCGCCGCAACCCCGTCCTGTTGAAAGGACCGATCACCACCCCGCAGGGAGGAGGCTACAAGAGCCTCAACGTGACCATACGCAAGACCCTCGGCCTCTACGCGAACGTGCGTCCATGCCGCAGTTTCCACCCGTTCGTACGCACGCAGCACCCGGGCATGGACGTGGTGGTGGTGCGCGAGAACGAGGAGGACCTTTACGCCGGCATTGAGCACCGGCAGACCACCGATGTGTTCCAATGCCTGAAGATCATCACCATCCCCGGCACCGAGAAGATCATCCGATATGCCTTCGACTACGCGCGCAGCAATGGACGAAAGAAGGTGACATGCCTTGTGAAGGACAACATCATGAAGGTGACCGATGGCCTGTTCGCCGACATCTTCCGCCGTATTGGCAAGGAGTATCCTGAACTGGAACAGGAGACGCAGATCATCGACATCGGCACTGCACGCGTGGCCACTCGACCAGAGCGTTACGATGTCATCGTGACCCTGAACCTGTATGGTGACATCATCAGCGATGTCACCGCCGAACTTACCGGCAGCGTGGGCATGGCCGGCAGCGCCAACATCGGCGACCGCATCAGCATGTTCGAAGCCATCCACGGCAGTGCTCCGGACATCGCTGGCAAGGGGATCGCCAACCCCAGCGCCATGCTGAACGCAGCCTGCATGATGCTGGCGCACATGGGCATGCCTGAAAAAGCCGGCCTCATCCAGAACGCGTGGCTGTGCACCCTCGAGGACGGCATCCATCCGGCTGACATCCACCAGCCTGGTGTAAGCAGGGTGAAAGCCGGAACGATGGTCTTCGCCGATGCGGTGATCGAGCGTCTGGGACGCCAGCCCGGATCCCTGCAACCTGTGCAGATGAAAGGCGGTGCCATGCCCACCTACACCTACCAGCGTCCGGTGGTGGAACGCGTACCGTGCGGGGTGGACCTGTTCGTGAACGAAGCCACCCATGATGCGGATGAACTGGCCCTTCGGCTCCAGCAAGCTGCGGACGGTCTGTTGCAACTGAAGCTCATCACCAACCGCGGTGTGAAAGTGTGGCCAGGCGGCTTCCCCGAGACCTTCTGCACGGACCATTGGCGCTGCCGTTTCGTTGGCACCGATGTGGACGTAAAGGCGTCCAAGGCCCACTACCTGCCCATCGACAAAGCCACCATACCAGCGTTGATGCAACGCATGCACGATGCCGGAGTGGACGTGGTGAAGACCGAGAACCTGTACCTCTTCGATGGTGAGCGGGGGTTCTCGCTTGGGCAGGGGGAATGAACGATCGGATGACCGTGTCATCGGAAGTGCACGGCAACGGCCTCGAGCGATTCCGCGACCGTCCGCTGGGCGTGGCCAGCATGCACGGCAAGGAACGGGTGATCGGTCCGGCACTGATGGCCCGTCTGCCACTGGCCCGCGTGATCCCGATACCCGACCTGGACACCGACCGGTTCGGCGCCTTCAGCGGCGAGGTGGAGCGCGGCACCGACCCACGCACCGCCTGTGTCCATAAGGCGCGGCACGGGGCCGAAGCGTCAGGCATGGACCTGGTCATTGCCAGCGAGGGCAGCTTCGGGCCCTATCCGCCCGCCCCCTTCATGTCGTGCGATGAGGAATGGCTGGTGCTCCTTGACCTGCGCGATGGGACGGAACTGGTGCATCGGCACGTGAGCCTGGACACCGTGTCCGGCGGCGAAACATGCCACAGCGAGGAGGAGTTGCTTGCCTTCGCCTCCCGGATGAAATTCCCGGACCACCAACTGGTGCTGAAGCCGGCAGCCCCCTGGCGCCACGGCGACCGCGTGTACAAGGGCATCGGCGACCGCGACACCCTGGTGCGGACGGCCCGCCTGCTCATCGCGGAGCATGGCTCGGTGTGGGTGGAGAGCGACCTGCGCGCCATGGCCAATCCCACCCGGATGCGCGTGATCGGTGAAGCAGCGGAGGGATTTGCTGCGGAACTGGCGAGCTGTTGCCCGCGGTGCGCCCTCTTCCACTTCGCCACCACCAAGGCCCTGTGCGGACTGCCTTGTGGCCAATGCGGGTTCCCGACCAGGAGCACCCGGGCCACCCTGCGTGAGTGCCGGGGCTGTGGCCATGGTGAGGAAGTACCACGCACGGATGGAAGGACGTTCGAGGACCCCCGGTTCTGTGATCATTGCAACCCTTGATATTGAACGTTCCACGAACACCGCTGCCCCATGGACCTTGAACCCTACCATGTTCGCATCGCAGAGACGGCGATCGCCCTGCTCGCCTTCGTGGTGCTCCGGCTGGTCGCGCAACGGCTCATCCATGCCGAGCTCATCCGTTCTGCCCTTAAGCGGCGCGAAGCGCAGGAGGTTCAGCGGTTGGCGACCCTGCTCCTGGCCCTGGTGCTGGCCATCGTGGTCAGTGCTGTCTGGGGGGTGGACCAGGGCCAGATCCTGATCTTCGCCACCTCCGTGGTCACCGTCTTGGGCCTGGCCCTGTTCGCGGAGATGTCCATCCTCTCCAACATCACAGCCTGCCTCGTACTGTTCTTCCAGCACCCCGTGAAGATCGGCGACCGCATCCGTGTCTTCGATCAGGACCATTGGGTGGAGGGTGAACTGCTGGACATCACGTACTTCTTCGTTTTCGTGCGCACCGAGCGCGATGGCATCATCTCCATCCCCAATGCCTTGCTGCTGAAGGATACCTTCCACATCGTTGAGCGCGGTGCGGGAACCGAATAACCCTTTCATGCCGCGTGCATTCGGTCGATCGGGATGCGCTGCCGCTGGTACCTTTGGAGCCTTGAACATCCCGAGCCATGACCGACGCGATCTTCCATAGCCCCGCCCCCATCAATGAACCCGTGCTCCCGTATGCTCCGGGCACCAAGGAGCGGGAGCAATTGCTGGCCGAGTACGACCGCATGGCGAAGCAAAAGCGTGAGCTGCCGATGTGGATCGGTGGCAAGGCTGTGGAGACCAAGGACCGCCGCGCAGTGCGCCCCCCCCATGACCACAAGCGCATCATCGGATACAGCCACCACGGTGACAAGAGCCACGTGAAGGCGGCCATCAACGCGGCATTGAAGGCGAAGAAGGACTGGGAGGCGATGCGTTGGGAGGACCGCGCCGCCATCTTCCTGAAAGCCGCCGAGCTCATCGCCGGTCCGTACCGCGCAGCCATCAACGCCGCCAGCATGCTGGCACAGAGCAAGAACGCCTTCCAGGCCGAGATCGATGCCGCCTGCGAGTTCGCCGACTTCCTGCGCTTCAACGTGCACTTCATGCAGCAGATCTATCGCGACCAGCCCTACAGCCCCGCGCAGACCTGGAACCGCGTGGAGTACCGTCCGCTGGAGGGCTTCGTCTTCGCCCTGACGCCCTTCAATTTCACCAGCATCGCCGGCAACCTCCCCAGCGCGCCCGCGCTCATGGGCAACGTGGCCGTGTGGAAATGTGCGGACAGCCAGATCTACAGCGCACAGGTGATCATGGACATCTTCCGGGCCGCAGGACTGCCCGATGGGGTCATCAACCTTCTTCATGTGAGCGGAAAGGACGCCGGAGAGGTGATCTTCACCCATCCCGACTTCGCCGGCATCCACTTCACCGGCAGCACCGGTGTGTTCCAGACCATCTGGGCCACCATCGGTGCGAACATCCGCACCTACAAGAGCTACCCACGCATTGTGGGCGAGACCGGTGGCAAGGATTTCGTGATCGCCCACCCCAGCGCCGATGCCTTGCAGGTGGCCACCGCGCTGAGCCGCGGCGCCTTCGAGTTCCAGGGCCAGAAGTGCAGCGCCGCCAGCCGGGCCTACATCCCTGCCAACCTGTGGCCCGCGGTGAAGAAGGAGCTGCTCGCCGACCTCGCCACCTTCCGCATGGGCGACCCGCGTGACCTGCGGAACTTCGTCAATGCCGTGATCGACGAGAAGGCCTTCGACAAGATCGCAAGCTACATCGATGGCCTCAAGAAGGACAGGAAGAAC
>CAZLGY010000023.1:287-7921 GCA_964559165.1 uncultured Chryseobacterium sp. | reverse complement strand
CGCCGGCGGCAAGTACGACAAGAGCGTGGGCTGGTTCATCGAGCCCACCGTGGCCGTGACGAAGGATCCCAGGAGCACCACCATGTGCGAGGAGATCTTCGGCCCCGTGCTCACCATCTACGTGTACCCCGAGAACGAGTGGTCGAAGACGCTCAAGCTGGTGGATGGTACCAGTCCATACGCCCTTACCGGTGCTGTCTTCAGCCAGGACCGCCAGGCCATTGTGGAGGCCACCGCTGCGTTGCGGAACGCGGCGGGCAACTTCTATATCAACGACAAACCCACCGGGGCGGTGGTGGGCCAGCAACCGTTCGGCGGCGCGCGGGGTAGCGGCACCAACGACAAGGCCGGCAGTTACCTCAATCTCATCCGCTGGGTGAACGCGCGCACCATCAAGGAGAACTTCGTGCCGCCCACTGACCACCGGTATCCGTTCCTGGGTTGAGCCCACGCAACCTGCGGGTCCGTTGGGCCGTAGGAACGACCGCGCCCCCTGAAGGCGGCATTTCAGCGTGTGAAGCTCCGTCCATCAACAACCCGCCAGAAGGTCCTGCTTGCGACCGGCTCACTGCTGGCAGCGCTGATGTTCGTTGGCCTGCGGGTGACCTACACCAGCGAGCGCCGTTCCCTTGAGCATGGCCGATTGGAGCAGCTCAACATGGCAACACGCGGCGCAGCGGCGCTCGTGAACGCGGACCACATACGGACGCTGCTGGAGAAATACCCGGTGTCCGGTCAGTTGGTGAGGACAACACAGGACGCATGGTACTATGTGCTGCACGATCAACTCGAGCGCACGATATCCGTGCACGATGACATGCCTCCCCTGCTCATCGTTCGCAAGGACGATCGGTCAGGAGGGCTCGTAGAACTGGCCAGCTCGGCCAACACGGTGGACTGGCTTGCACCACGCTTCAGCGGGTCGACCGGAATTGGGGACCTCTACCCTACGGGTGGAACCACGACCATTGAGCAGGACGGCAACACGTGGACGGCACTCGTGGTGCCGTTGTATGGAAGCACAGGCCAGCAGGAAGGCGCGGTGGTGGGGCGGGTGGAACTTGCACCAGCCCACGCGACAGCCAGGGCAGCACTGTGGCGGAACGGTGCCTTCGCGCTGGGGTTGCTTTTGCTGGCGGGAATGCTGCTGCATCGCTCCGTGGGGACGTGGCTGCAACGGGAGGAACGGGCACATGCGCATCTTGTCCATGCGCACGAGCGGTTCAACGATAGCCTGGCCTCTGCCGGACGCATCCAGCGGGCACTGGTGCCTGACACATCCGTGTACATCGCACATTTCAACGATGCCTTCGTCCTCGACAGGCCCAAACAGGTGGTGAGCGGTGACTTCCATTGGTTCCATCACATCAACGCGCAGGAGTGCCTGGTGGCCACCGCCGACTGTACCGGCCATGGGGTTCCCGGAGCGATGCTGGCAGCCATCGCCTGCTCGGTGCTGAATGAAGTGGTCGCGCACCATCCGGAGCTGGAACCCTCGGACCTGCTGGGCATGCTCAATGAACGCCTGATCACGGTCCTGCACCAGGAAGGAATGGCACGCAGCGCCGGGGACGGATTGGACATTGCGCTGTGCAAAGTGGATCGCGGCCAGCGGACCATCCTCTTCGCGGGGGCCAGGCGCCCGCTCTTTTGGTGGCATGCAGGACAGCTCAGCGTCATCAACGGTGACAGGCATCCCGTGGGAGGTGCACAGCATGACCTTCAACGCCGCTTCACCTGTCACCGCCTTGCATACAGCGAAGGTGACCGCCTGTACCTGTTCAGTGACGGCTACGTGGACCAGCTGGGGGGACCATCCGGCAAGCGGTTCATGAGCGCCCGGCTGCAGGAATTGCTAAGCGCGAATGCAACGATGCCCATGGCCGACCTCGGGCGTATGCTGGAAAACACATTCGTGCGTTGGAAGGGTGGACAGGAACAACTTGACGACGTGTGCGTGCTGGGCATCGCGGTATAGGACCTTGACCACGTTGTCGTGGGTCCCCCTATCTTTGGAACGGTCGGGCAGCCAAGACTTTCCCGGCCATATGTGATGGCGACCAAAGCAGAGCTCATCCAACGGCTCGAAGAACTCAACGCGCAGGAGGACGCCGAACAGGCCTCCGAGGCGGTGGAAGGTGTCAAGGAGGCTTACGAATCCATCGTGGCCCAAACGCTGCAGGCCGCACAGGCAGGTGAGGATGGAGCACCCGCTGCGGAGGCCACCAACGATGCCCCGCCCCTTGCCATTGAGTCAGCACCGTTGCAGGATGAAGCGGACAAGCGCTTCAAGCAGTTGCTCGATGCGTTCAACCAGCGTGTGAACGACATCCGACGCCGCAAGGCCAAGGAGGAGGCCGACAACATGGCCGCCAAGAAGGCCATCATGGAGGAGCTCAAGGCGCTCATCGCCAATGAGGAGAACATCAGCAGCGCCTTCGCAAGGTTCAATGAACTGCACGAGAAGTGGCGGTCCATAGGCGCAGTGCCGGGGCAGCACTACCGTGAACTGCAGACCGATTACAGCCACCTGCGCGATGAGTTCTTCTATCACATCCGCATCTACAAGGAACTGCGCGACCATGATCTGCGGAAGAACACCGCATTGAAGCAGGCGTTGGTATCAGACATGCAGAGCCTCGCACAGAAGGACAACATCCGTGAGTTGGAGGCGATGGTACGCGAGTACCAGGAGAAATGGCAGCAGATCGGACCGGTGGTGCGCGAGGAATGGGAGGCTGTCCGGGACGGTTTCTGGAATGCCACCCGTGTGGTGTACGACAAGGTGCATGAGCACTACCGCGCGCGTCGTGCGGAGCACGAGGTGAACCTCGCTGCCAAGCAGGGCCTCATCGACAAGGTGACGGCGCTCCTGGAACGCACCGCCGGGGCCGGCGCCAAGGAATGGAAGCAGCTTACGGAGGAAGTGCTCGAACTCCAGAACGCCTGGAAACAGATCGGGTTCGCCACCAAGAAGGACAACGAACGCATCTGGAAGGAGTTCCGCAATGCGTGCAACGCCTTCTTCGATGCAAAGAAGAGCCACTTCGATTCGCTCAAGGATCAATTCAGGGCGGCACGGGAGCGCAAGCAGGCACTGCTTGACGAGGCTGTGAGCCTCAAGGAGAGCAAGGAATGGAAGCGCACCGCCGACCGGTTGAAGACGCTCCAGCAACAGTGGAAGGAGGCGGGCAGTGCAGGTCCGCGAGACGAGAACAAACTGTGGACCAGGTTCAGGGAAGCCTGTGATGCGTTCTTCCAGAACCGCAAGACCACCTTCGCCAAACAGGACGAGGAGCAGGCGGTCAGCGCCCAGGAAAAGGAAGCGCTGCTCACCGAGATCGAGGCGTTCCAACTGAGCGGGGAACGAGCCCGGGACCTCGGCGCTCTAAAGGAATTCTCCATGCGTTGGATGAACTCCGGGCGCGTTTCACCGCGCCTGTTCGACAGCCTGAACGAACGCTACAGGGCAGCCTTGGACAAGCATTACGGGCAGCTGAAGATGGAGGGCGATGAGCGCCGCAGGGTGCAGTTCCAGGACCATGTGGACAGCCTGAAGAGCGCTCCCGATGGCAGGGACCGCATGGAGCGCGAAAGCCGCTTCGTGAAGCGGCGGATCGAGGAGTTGCAGACCGAGATGCGGCAGATGGAGCAGAACATGGGCATGTTCAACTTCAAGAGCGCAAGTGGCGAGGCCATGCGCAAGGAGATGGAAAAGAAGATCGAGCGGCTCGGCCGTGAGGTGGAGCGCCTCCAAGGCCAGCATCGGGAATTGCAGAAGGAATTGCGCTGATACGGCTGCATCCCGGACCTGGCATCCGCATCGGGTGCCCGGAACTGCGCTACTTTCGCAAGGCAACCAACAACTAGCTACCGCTCATGGGAATGTTGAAGGAGTTCAAGGAATTCGCCGTTCGGGGCAACCTGGTCGACATGGCCGTGGCCTTCGTAATGGGCGGTGCCTTTGGCAAGGTGACCTCCGCATTCATCGATGGCATGGTGATGCCACTGGTGGGTCAACTGAGCGGTGGCGTGGACCTCAGCGACAAGAAACTCATCCTCACGCCGGCGGCAGGTGAGATCAAGGATGCCGCCGGGAATGTGTTGTCCCCGGCAACCACTGAGGTGGCGGTGCATTGGGGGGCGTTCGTAACGGTGGCCATGGAGTTGCTCGTGGTCTCCTTCGTGATGTTCATCATCATCAAGGCGATCAACCGGTTAAGGAAGGAGGAAGCGGCTGCTCCCGCCCCACCCCCCGGGCCCACCAACGAGGAGAAGCTCCTGATGGAGATACGCGACGCGCTTAAGAAGTAAGGCCCGCGCATCGCATTGAAAGCGCCTGGCAGCATTGGTGCCTGCCGCTCTTCGCACTCCCTCAGGCGGATCGAACGGCACCGGCGCAGCGCCATCCGTGTAGACGGATAACAGCCGGAACCTATCCTGTTACGCGCAGGCTTCGTGTGGTGGGATCGAAGCGCAGACCATCCGCAGAGAAGGCAGTCCGCATCGCCTCCGAGCCCAGCACATCAAGCGGGGCACCGCCATGGGCTTTGCCGCCGTGCAGCAGCAGCAACCGATCCGCATGGTCCACCGCCACCTGCAGGTCATGCGTGCTGAATACGATGATACGGCCCAATTCGCGGGCGAGCGAGGCCAGGCGACGCACGACCATGATACGGTTCACCAGGTCGAGGAAGGCCGTAGGCTCATCAAGCAATACGATGGGGGTATCCTGTGCGATGGCGCGCGCAATGGCCACCAATTGATGTTCCCCATCGCTCAGCGAATGCACCGGACGATGGGCAAGGTGGCTCGTTCCGGTGGCCGCAAGCGCTGCCTCTACGGCCGCTTCGTCAACGGATCGTAACGCACCGAAATAGCCGGTCCACGGCTGCCTGCCCAACGCCACCACGGACCGCACATCCAGCATCGCCGTAGCGGAGCGACCGGGCATCACCAGGCTCACCAACCGGGCCCGATCCCGCGCTTCAAGCCCCTTCAGACCACGACCGCTCACCTCGACACTTCCCTCCATGGGCTGGACCAGTCCGGCAAGGCAACGCAGCAGCGTGGACTTCCCACTACCATTGACACCGATGAGGGCCACCAGGGCACCACCTTCGACGTTCAGGCCCAGATCGGTGATCAGGGCCTTCCCTGGATGGCCCACGGTGAGCTGATATGTGCGCAGGGTGTTCATGCGCGCGGGTCCCATTGATCCTTGCGAAGCAGCACCCACAGCACTACCGGCGCCCCCAGCAGCGAGGTCACTGCGTTCAGCGGCAGCGCCCCTTCCACACCCGGCAGACGCACAATAAGGTCACAAGCCACTGCCAGGGCACCGCCGAGCACGATCGTAAGGGGTAGCAGCGTAGTATGATCGCCAGTACGGACAAGGGCGCGCGCGAGATGGGGTGTGGCCAGCCCCAGGAAGGCGATGGGGCCACAGAACGCCGTGATCACGCTCGCCAACAGACCGGCGGTCCAAAGGATGGCGCGGCGCGCAGAGGGCACATCGGTACCGAGCGTGGCCGCGTTGTCCGCACCCAATAGCAGCGCATTGAGCGGTTTCACCAACAGGAACGCAGCGGACAAGGCTATCAACACCGGCAGCAACAGCCATGGGATCCGTTGCAACGGAACACCGCTGAACGACCCCATGCCCCATTGCACGAAACCCTTCACCGGACCGGCGTCGCTGCCCAGTTCCAGCATGCTGATTGCTGCGCTGCAGAGGTAGCCGACCATCAGGCCCACGATGAGCAATGTCGTGGGCTCGCCCAGCCTACGGTCGGCCAGCATCATCAACAGTAATACACCGACGCCCCCCACCGCCGCAGCGATCAGCAACGCAAGGTCGCTGATGCCCGGAGCGAATGCCCATAGGGGTTGCAGAAACAGTACGATGGACACGCCCAAGGCAGCACCGGAGCTGACACCCAGCACGGACGGCCCTGCCAGCGGATTGCGGAAGAGGGTCTGCATGAGCAGGCCGCTCGCCGCCAGCCCGGCACCTGCCGCCCAGGCGGTAAGCACGGACGGCAGGCGAACTTCCCGCACGATGCGGGCATCGCTTGAACCATCGGACCGGAGCAGCGCACTCAACACCTGTACAGGTGCAATGTCGATGGGACCAAGCAGGAGGCCCGCAAGCATCAGGACCAAACTTGCCAGGCCAAGGGAGAGGAGGATACCGGGCCGTTGCAGCCGCATGCAGGCAAACTTAGGGCTTGCCGTTCCGCAGCATGGAACGAAATTTGCGCCATCCCCGAATGATGCGCAGCACGGTCGCCATGATCCTGATCACATTGCTGTGCGCATGCGGTGGTGCGCGCAAGGAATTGGCAGAAGCGGCGGGATCCTTGGAAGCCGGTCGCATGGAACAGGCCTTGGCCGCCTACGGATCGGTGCTTCAGCGAAAGCCCGGATGGGGGGAGGCTGCGAGCGGCAGGCAACAGGCGGCCCAA
The DNA here is from genome assembly GCA_964559165.1 of uncultured Chryseobacterium sp. Classification (GTDB taxonomy): domain Bacteria; phylum Bacteroidota; class Bacteroidia; order Flavobacteriales_F; family PHOS-HE28; genus PHOS-HE28. The sequence continues at coordinate 1,454 of CAZLGY010000023.1, read as the reverse complement.
GGGCATTTCGCAGCGCTGCAACAAAAGGCCATGGAAGCTTATGCCATGAACGACCTGGCCATGGGCGAAACAAGGCGCCAGGAGGCGCATCTGTTCCGGTTGCGGATGCTTGACAGCGACGTGATATTGGCGTGGGACCCGAACCTGGAGGGCCTTCGCGGGCAGGCACGCCGGAACCGTGCATCGGTGCTCTACGCCGAGGCCGAACAGGCGATGCGCGAGGATCGGTTCAGCGATGCGGAGCGGCTGGCCGGGGAATGCCAGCAGTTGGACCCCGACCGCAGGGAGGCCGGCTATCTGCTGCAACTGGCGCGGACCGAGCCGCGCTACCGGGAAGCCCGCAAGGCCATGGACCTGGGTCTCTGGCGAGAGGCCTACACGTCCCTCGCCGGGATCACGGAGCGCGATGCGGCATACAAGGATGCCCTGCAACTACAGGAACAATGCCGGGTCAACGCCTCGTACACCCTCGCCTGCTCGGCCATGGGGGGACGCAATGAGGAACAGCGATCCCTTGGCATCCGGCTGGCACAACGGATGAAGGCTACCCTCCTCGCCCAGCCCGACCCTTTCCTGGTGCTCGTGGACAGGGATGACACGGACATCCTGCTGGACGAGCAACGCAGGCAGATGAGCCCGCTGTTCAACGAGGAGACCGCTGTCGAGGCAGGCCGCCTGCTCGGTGCCCGCTACATGGTGACCGCCCGGGCGGATCAAGGTACCGACGGACTGATCGCCCACCTCCAGCTCCTTGATATCGGGACAGGCCGTGTGCACGTGGCGGGATCCCTCACCCTGAGCAGGCAGGAGCTGATGCGGGGGGCGACAACAGAAACCCTGCTCGAACAATTTACACGAGCGTTCGCGATGCGTATCACGGCCTTTGACCCAAGCATGAACTGAGGTCCAAAAAGGAAACGTGTGGATTTTCCCTTTGAGACCATCGACCGGTCGCTACTGCCCGCCACCACGGTGAACGGCGCCGGCGGCACGGCCACCATGCCCACCGTGCAGCACGACGGGCTGCGCATCCGGATGATGACGTATTCCGCCGGCCATCTGGCCGACCATTGGTGCCCGCGCGGTCACATGGTCTTCGCACTTGAAGGCGAAATGATCAATAAGCACAAGGATGGAACGGTGAACGTGCTGAAGCCGGGCATGTAT
>CAZLGY010000023.1:0-277 GCA_964559165.1 uncultured Chryseobacterium sp. | reverse complement strand
GACGGGCTCAGTTAGCAACGCTCGCGGACGGAAGGGCCGTCGAAGATGGTCGTGGTGGATGGGGCGTTCTTGCGTTGATCGGAAAATGAGAGGATCAGAAGATCAGGTGATGATCGCCGCAGCGGTCCATTATCTGATCATCTCATTCGCTGATCATCTGATCGATCTCACATCCTCCTGTACCACCCCTTGATCCGCTCGCGGTCCAGCACCTGCTGCCAATCGGGGCCGAAGGCGTGGTCCCACATGTGCGGCAGGTTGTAGGCCACTTCGGCCA
>CAZLGY010000022.1:26559-30089 GCA_964559165.1 uncultured Chryseobacterium sp. | reverse complement strand
ACCAGACGCGCCACGCCGTGTACCGAAGCTTGATGCGCCTCCTGCTCTCCATCCTCCTCGCCACAGTCTTCCTGCACGGCGCTGCCCAGTTCGACCGGTTCTCCTTCCGCTACAACTACGCCTTCATCGAGGACAGCCCCACGCTCACGCCTTTGAAAGGTGCCTACCGCGTGGAGTATATCGGGCGTGGTCAATACTGGAGCTACGCTGATCCGCGCTGGCCGGTGAACCACCCCGGTCAGCCGCGCAGCTTGACACCGTGCATCAAGGTGAACGGCGCGCCGTTGATGGTGGTTGAAATGGGCCCGCTCTTCGGCTTCCCGGACAACAAGCTGCGCGTGGTGCGTGGGGCCGACACCATGATCGTGGACCTGAACCAGGACGGGCGTATGGAGACGCGCATGCTGGAGCGGACCGCCAAGCTGGGTGTTCCGCCGCGCCCACCCGTGCTGCTGCCGTTCCGCAAGGGCTGGTTCACCAACATCGACCTGGTGCTGGAGCCGAACACGATGGCGCTCACGGAACGCTTCGACGCGCTTTGGAGTGCTGAAGGCGAGGAGTTGCGTGGACTCTATCACACCGAGCACCACCGCTTCACGCTCGAGACGGACGGACTACGCACCGGTCCCGTTTCCATCGTGATCGATCGCGACCCTAACTACGCGCACCACCTGCTGGAGTTCCCGGCCAGTGGTCCGGGCACGCGGTTCGAGCTGTACCTGCAGGACAGCACCGGCGTGCCTTGCACGGAACCGACCCTGCGTGTGGACATGCCCGTTGATGGCGAGACCAGCACATGGGTGGATGTCACCGCGTTGCCCGGTGGCCGCTACACCGGCTACCTGCGGTTGGGCGATGTGGAGAGCGTATTCCTGCTGACGTTCGGGTGGTGATCACATGCCGCGCGATGGCCTGTGCCGTTGCGCGTTCGTGATGCGTTCACCGAGCGCCTCCGCCTCCTCCTTGCGTCCCTGCGCGTTCAGCGCAGCGTGGTTTGTCCGGCCGGACATCCATCCACGCCACGGACCGGTCATCACAACCGCGTTGTGCGCGCACAGGGAATGGGATACGTTCGTTGTGAACGATCAACGTCCAAGTGAACCATGCGCCATTTCCTTCCCGCGCTGGCGGTGCTCTTCGCCGCCACGGCCAACGCCCAGCCCTGTGACTGTGCGGCCACCTTCAACTGGTTGGTGCCCACCTTCGAGGCGAACGATGCCGGTTTCAAGCTGGTGCTGGACCGCAAGGGCCAGGCGGAGTATGCTAAGCACACGGCCCAATACCGTGAGCGTGCGGCTGGCGCGAGCGATCCGATGGCCTGTGCAGAGGTGCTGAACGGGTGGCTGCTGTGGTTCCGCAAGGGGCACATCGGCGCGGGGCCGACAGAGCAGGCCTTCAAGGCCACCGCTGCGGACAGCTCCCGCCCCGCATCAGCGCATCGCTCGGTGGCGGTGACCGAGGAACAATTGATGCGCATGTGGAGCGATGTGCGGCAGATGGGCGCCATGGAAGGCATCTGGACCATGGGGAGCTATCGCGTGGCGGTGATGAAGGATGCGGACCGGATGGGCGGCTTTGTAGCGGTGATCCTTTCCTCGCGCAACCCCAACTGGAGGCCGGGCGAGGTGAAGGCCGAGTTCGCCCCATCCAATGGGGGCTACGCGGGCACCTTCTATTTGGGCGACCGCAGCCCGAAGCCTGTGGAGGTGCGCGCCGTGCCGGGCGCGTCGGCGCTGCTGGACATGAACGGCATCTGGGTGCGCGCCTTCCCGACCATGGCGCTGCCCGCAGAGGAGGAACTGCTGGTGCGCATCCAGAGTGCGGAAGCCCCCTTCATGCAGCGCCTCAGCGAACGCACCCTGTACCTGCGCATCCCCTCGTTCCGGTTCGAGCAGAAGCCGGCGATCGACAGCGTGCTGGTAGCGAACGACGGGCTGATCCGCAGTATGGAGAACCTGGTGATCGACATCCGCAATGGCACCGGCGGATCGGACGCGAGCTACAGGAACCTCATCCCCTACCTGTACACGGGCCCGATGCGGTCGATGGGCGTGAAGCTTTGGTGCACCGAGCTCAACGCGAAGGGCTTCGAGTCCTATGCCGACCAGAACGGGCGCGATACGGAGGATGGGCGCTGGTGCCTGGATGTGGCCGGTCGGATGCGTGCCGCACCGGGCACATGGCTGGACATGGACAAGCAGCCGTGGTCCGTGGATAGCGCACACACGGTCCTGCCCATGCCCCGGCGCATCGGCATCGTATGCAACGAAGGGAATGGCAGCACCGACGAGCAGTTCCTGCTGGATGCACGCACCAGCGCCAAGGTGAAGATCTTCGGCCGCCCCACGATGGGCGCACTCGATGTCTCCAACGTGAACATGGCCCTGTCGCCGGACGGCTGCTTCCAGCTTTGGTACACCATGAGCATGAGCCACCGCCTGCCGCACATGCCGGTGGATGTGATGGGCATCCAGCCGGACCACTACATGGATGAGGGCATCCCGCTTTCGAACTGGATAACCCACGTGCAGCGGGTGCTGGAGGGGCGGTGAAGTGTGGCTGGCCGGGGTGCCCCTACCACGAAACGGATGTCACGCACACCAGCCCTTGGTCGAACGTGGGGTACAAGGCCAGCGTGTTTGAAGCGGTATCTCCGCACGAGACGGCCCGGTGAACGAAGAGTAAGGCGGGAGGGATGGTCAATGAGCGTTCAACCAAAGCGGGGGGAATGAGGTCCGAACACCTGGCACTTGCGCCCGGGAGGGTGTTTCCCCGAACTTGCGGGAATGGAGGCGCGGAAGGTTGGACGAAGGCAATGGGCCTGGATGCTGGTACTGGCCCTGTGCGCAAGGGAAGGAGCGGCTATTGCCCAGGACACGGGGCTCGACACGCTGCATCAGGTCATGGCCGCGGCGCGTGGCACCTCCGGTGAAGCACAGGCCTGTTTGGATCTGGGCGCCGCTTACCAGCGCAACGATACCGATACCGCCGACCATTACCTGGAGCGTGCGGTGCTCCTTGCGCGACGCACTGGACAACGGTTGGTCCTGGCGAACGCGCTGCGGCAGCAGGGGTGGACGCGCTACCTGACCAGTGCCTACGACAGTGCGCAGGTGCTGTACGATGCCTCCAACGCCGAATTGGAGCAACTGCTGTCCGACCCTGGAACGGATGCGGCGCTCCGGCGGCAGGCGCTTGGTGCCAAGGCCGCCAACGCCCGCAACATCGGTGTGCTGTTCGATGCCCGTTCCAATTACCCCGAGGCCCTGAAGCGCTACTTCGAGGCCCTGAAGCTGTACGAAGAATTGCAGGATGCACCCGGCATGGCCAAGGTGTATGGCTCCATCGGGGTCACCTACACCGACACGCGCGAGCACGACCTTGCCCTGTGGAACTTCCGGCGGTCCATCGCCATCAACGACTCCATCGGCAGGCCCAACGACAACCGCGGCAACCTGGTGAACCTGGGCAACCTGCACTATGCACGCCAGGAGCCGGAGCTGGCCCTCGACAGCTACCAGCGCGCCATC